>JAFLZE010000033.1 GCA_029785685.1 Nitrososphaerota archaeon
CTGGAAGTTACCATGGGGTCCATCCTCGGGGTTCTGAATAGGGAACGCGCTCCGCGGAGGCGAATTGAGGAACATGGGGATTGATCCCCGAATAGATGGATGCCGGCCTCTGGGCGCCCGAAGGAGAGGGCTAGTCATAGATGACAACATGAAGCATGGCGGCGGGGAGTTAAAACGGCCGCTTCTCCCTCACCATCTCCTCCAGCTCGCCGGGCGTGAAGGCGCCGAGGTTGGCGCGGAAGTGCCTGACGGCCCAGCCGAGCTTCCTGCGCAGGTCCTCCGTGCTGCCTGGCTGGGCGTCCATCGCAGGACCAGGCTCCGGCGTCTAATAACGCGAGAATCGTTTCGGGGCGAAAGTGATGGGCCGGAAGGAGCCTGACCACTTCACATCGCGATACTCCCGGCCCAGACCCTTGGCCTCTTGATCAGGCATTCTTGGCTGATATCATCTGGTTGGTATTTATTCACCACTGAGACGGCAGAAACACACCTCCAGTGATGCACGTTCCCCAATCGATACATCCGCTCCCTGTCTTTGTAGGTTTGGCTTGGTCCTCATTCGGGAAACTTCGGTGCCGAAACTGCCGGTTGCGGGTTGAAATCTCCGGCCGGGATTCGGACCTGCAGATGCGGGCTTGAGCGTCCCCGAGATCGGGGAAGCCCGCTACAGCCTTGGCTACAACACCACAACCAAAGCGATGACGCCGAAACTGAGAACCATGGCCAGGGACAGCCAGTACGCGAACTTCCAGCGCTTGTTCGAGACGTATTCGCCCATAATCCTCTTGTCTGAAGCCAGTCTTCCCATGAGGATTCCTGGCCCTACCAAGACAAAGACGAAGACTACCATTAGGCCGAGCACCAGCGCCAGGGGGTCGGGATAGAAGATGGGAACGGCAACGGCTGGGAGCGACTCGAACACGTAAACCCAGAAGAAGGATCTCTTCTGCCAACCCATCGCCTCGACCACCGCCCAGGAGCTCGCCAGGGAAATCACCACCAGCGCCAAGAAAGCTGCCGCCACCAGGCCCACGGCGAACAGGTAGGGAGCGTACGCACCGGCAATTGAAGAAAGTGCCAGGGCCAGCGTCTTTGGTTGAGCGTAGTTCACTGAAGAACTCAATCCGGATGTCGCGATTACTATCACTATCATCCCAAGCTCGCTCGCGATGGCTCCGACCAACGTCTCCGTCCTCATCGCCCACAGTTTCACTTTGCCCTTCTCGGCAGTTGCGGAGGCTTGGTAGAACAACATGAAGGGCATGATGACGGCTCCCGCGCTGGCGGCAAGCAGGAAGAGGTACTTCGGTTCCCCGCTGAAATAGAAGAAGGCGGAAGAGGAAAGCCCGCGAGCGAAGAGCGATCCGGCGTAGGAGATAATCAAGACGGTGGAGATTACGAATAGGACCTTCTCGATTGTCACGTACTCTCTTCTTCTTATGATTAGGATGTGCGCAGCGTAGGCGAGAGGCATGGAAATGAAGGGTGGGACGCCTACCAGACTCATCCCGATTGCGATTCCAGTGTACTCTGCGACGTAGCTGACGACGTCCACCGTCGCCATTGGCAGGCTGGCCAAGACTGCCAGCCTCTTGGAGTAGGAGGAACGGATTACATCGCCGAGGCCCTTCCCGGTGGCTATGCCTATCCTCCCGCTCGCCTCCTGTATCACAAAGAGTGGGACTATCAGCAGCAGGAAGAACCAGGTCAAGCCGTAGCCGTAGATTGCCCCCACGGTTGCGCCTGTCAGGATGCTGGGGGCATCGACGTCGGCGATCATCACAATCCAGGCAGGCCCAAATGATTCGAGGAACTCTCCCAGCTTGCCCCGGGTCATTATCAGGACACCAAACCACGACTTGGACCGTATATCTCAGCATCGACCTGACATTGGCAACTTCGATTACCACCTAGCCTTGACCCATGAATGGCGGGAGATTCTGTGCCATCTGGCGGTGTCTGGCGAGAAACGACATCCTGCACGACCTGCTACAGAAACAGCTGTAGTTCGACCCCGTCCTGATGTTGTAAGGTCTGTCAGAAAGTATCTCCTTGTTACAATAATCGCATCGAAGCCTGAGAGTCATACCAAGTTTCAGATTGAAGTTCCGAACGTCTTTGATGACTTCGGTAACTACATCCCTAGATATAACCTCTCCTTCGGGGTACATTTCCAGCTTCTCTTCCACAAGTCTTTCAAGGCGCTTCTTGTCCTCGGCAACAACCTTCAAAGTGACGTTATCAGGGCCGGAAGTAACGAAGATGCCCTTCACCTCTTCAAAGTCCGCAAGCTTTGCAGTTATCTGCCCGACGCTCTTTTCGGGAATCCTCAGTTTGACGAAGGCGAGCACTCGTTCGGACGCTGCTGGGTCGATTATTGGCTCGAAGCCTCTGACTAGGCCACCCTTCCGCATGCGAGACAGACGCAAGGAGACTGTCGGCGTAGTCAACGATGTTCGAGTGGCTATTTCTCTATGCGATGCCCTGCCATCGCGCATTAGAGCCCTCAGAATCTTCATGTCACTGCGGTCGAGCTTCAAGTTTGGTGAGCCGCCTCCTCAGGTAGAGCCCGGCGCCGAGCAAGACGAAGCCCAACGCGACCCCTAGAAAGACCGGGGAAGAAACGAAGCCTTCGACGGCGTTCTGGATGAGAGCCTCGTAGATGTTAAAGAAATCTGAGCCGGGGGTGGGCAGCATCCTGTTCAATAGACCCAGGACAATGGTCACGACCCCCATCGACAGGAATATGGCGCCGGCGAGTAGCTTCGAGGAGTGTATGGTTCCCATCCCTGTGTTGATCATCCTCCCTTGAAGGAAGCGCTGGACTGTGCTGCTCCTGTCCATGAGAGAGGCGGCAACGAAGAGCGGGAAGACCATCCCGACGACGTAGGCTGCACCCACGAGCGTCGCTCCGTGCAACGAAGTCGTGAGGGCTGTTAGGACGAGAATCCCGGCAAGGACGGGGGCGCAGCATGAGCTCGCGACACCTGAGAAGACACCAAGTGTAAAGACGGTCGGCACGCCGGTTCTCTCAAGGTCGACGTTGGGGCTGAACATCGGAATCAACTGGATTCCGAAGAGGGAAGCCGCGCCTAGGAAGAGCATGAAGAAGCCCCCAATCACGAAGAGGAGAGAGTGGTTCAGGCTGATGAAACTTGAGAGCGCGAAGACCCCCAGAGCTATCGGCAGAAGAATCGCGGCCACGCCCAGGGCGAACACGAACGTCATCGTGATTATCGCCGTCCGCTTCTTGAAGGCGGAGGCCAGGTAGGACGGCAGCAGGACGCTGAAGCAGCAGGGCATCGCCAGCGCCACGATCCCGGCGAGGAAGGAGACGATGACTGAAGCGACGAGGAAGGCCTCGCCGGCCATCTCAGCTCCCTCTCGCTGCCTTCCTCACGGCTTCCTTCAACGGCTCCTCCAAGATCTTTCCTTTTGCGAACAGGGAGCCGTTGATAAAGACCGCAGGTGGGTACAGAATCGCGTTCTTGACCGAGAGGTCGACTCCTTCTTCGGACGTAAAGTCGACTTCGCGGACGCCAATCTCTGAAAGTTCTTCCTTCAGCTCTCCCACGATGCGCTTTACGCGCAGGCAGGGGACGCACCCCTCCTTTGAGATTATGGCGACCTCAACGGGTTGGCCCAAATGATGTTCACCCGAGGGCCGACTTCACGGCGGCAATCAGCTGGTCCATCGGGACGTACATAGTAGAAGTGCCGTAGTCCTCTCGCCACAGGATCTTTCCGTCCTTGCTCACAAGGATGAAGGTGTGCCCAGGTGCCATGCCCGGATGCATCGACCCGGTTTCGGCGCCCATTGTGGTGTACGCTGTGTCCACATTTAATGACGAGTCCGACAGAATCATCATGTTCGATATCCCGTTGTTGTGCGCCCATGTCCCCAGGCTCGAAGGAGAGTCGGTGGTTATGGAGACAACGGTGAGGCCCATCTGCCTGAACGCCGAGTAGTCCTTGTCGATGTCCACCATCTGCTGAAGGCAGGGGCTGCAGGATAAGCCCTCGTTGAAGAAGAGCAGGACGTCGGATTTGTTCGCATAGTTGGCGAGGTTGAACGTGCTTCCGTTCACGACCGACGCCAACTCGAATTGAGGAGCCTCCTGGCCAGCCTGCAGCATCACGGGACTCCCCCCGGTCCCTTCAACGACGAGATAGGCGATAGATAGTATCGCAGCAGCAAAGAGGGTAACTACTATGATGGCGTTCCTCGTCCCATGACCCCGGCTTCTTAACGACTTCCGATGCTTAGTCATGCCGGAGCACTTTGCTACCCGTCTCTCCCACACGTTTCATTTGGGAGCAGCTCCAGGCTTCCAGACCATGGCAAGGACTCCCCCGACGATGCCGAGTATTGCGCCGATGAAGAAGCCACCCATTCCGAAGAAGCTGAGGATCGAGAAGATGAGCACGAGCAACCCCCAGGTCGAAGCGTTGTTGGGCCGCGCGTAGATCATAATGGCGCCCACGAGGACGACTATTCCCGCGATTAGGCCCACGGCCGCGGCGCCGTAGAACCAACCCCCACCACCGAAGCCCTGCATCATCCCATAGTACCCGTTCATCATGCTATAGTATCCACCCATCATGCCGTAGTACGGTGTCCCATAGGAGAAAGTCGTCATCATGCCTACTCCGGAAAGAATCAGGAAGCCTGCGATGAGCGACAGGATGAATGGCGCTGTCGGTGTCTCATTCGTCGGCTGGGCCGTCGTTACCCCGGGGGCTGCTGCGAGTTCTTCAGTCATGGTTTGTGCCACCTTTCACTTCTGATGGCCGTATCTGTGCGGATCCTTGTCGAAGGTACTCTTGCAGTTGGCGGAGCAGAAGTAGAACGTCCTTCCTTCATGATCTGAGGTGAACCTTGTCTTCCTTTCGTCGACCGCCATTCCACATACAGGGTCTTTCTGCATGTCATCCCCTCTCGAGCGGCAGGCGTATTTCACGATGCTTCTTTACAAGAGCAAAGCTTCGTGGCCCGAAATGGGCCATCTGAAAGGCCATTGTTGCGACCGATACCGCCTCCCCAGACTCGTTGAGCATCCATGCTGTTGGAATCAGACAAGGAAGACCCTGCACTCTCATTCAGCTCTTATCAGCCCGTACATCCCGGACTGGGCATGCCCAGCGACCGGGCAGACGTAATACATGTCACCGGTGACCGTGAAGGAGATCTGTTGCGAGGCGAACCCCGACGAAGATGGTGGAAGGACCCCGCTTGAAGCGAATAAGCTCATCGTCATGGGCATGAAGTTGTAGGAGTATGGCGGCTGGACAGTAGTGAAAGTCAGCCCGTGATAGGCGTCGGTGTCGACGTTCACCACCGTCATGGTCACTGTGCTCCCCTTCGGGAGCACCAATGTCGGGTCGGTGACGTTGTCAACCAAGAAGGAATACATGCTCTGACCCTCTGTCATGGGGCCCATGAGAACGAGCACCCTGATGGAATCTCCGCTGAACGTCAAGGTGCCGTTGGCGACCGAAACCGGCTGGCTGACGGAGACTGAATCGACTAGGGCCGCGCTGAGACGGTTCCAGCTACCGCCCATCATACCCCCCGTCTGAAAAGGCCCATTGGAGTAGGCACCTCCGGTGCTCGGGGATTGGTGATAGGCGAAAGCGAGCGCCAACGAAGACACTCCTACGACCGTCGCTGCCGCTATGACGGTGGCGATGATGATCCAGTCTTTCCTATTCTTGGGCATGTACCAGTCCTTCTTTCTTCCAGTCTGCCTTATCGGGCATCCCTAACGCATTAGGTTCTCCGATTCTTCGCTTCGTCGATTCGTCCGAGAAGGCCTTCCAGCGGAAGCCGCAGCGGCTCGCCCCCTGCGCAATGGTAGTCGTCCGTTCGAGCTCCCCTCCCCACTTCTCTGCCAGTGGGAAGTCAAGCTCGCATCAGGTCGCGTAGCAGAGGTCGCCCTTGCCCCTGCTCTTGAAGAACTCGGCGACGGGGCACTTCAGGACGTCGAAGCCGACCACGTCCTTCCCGGCCGGGACGTCCACCATCTCGTAGTCGGGGGAGCTGAACGGGAAGGTCCTGAAGACCTGGGTGGCCGCCTTCATCCTCCAATGAGGGTGGGTCGTGAGGGCGCTCGCGAGCAGGATGGGAAGGTCCCCCATCCTGTCGTAGATAGACCAGGAAATCAGCCTGAAGATGGAAAGCGCCTCTTCGTTGCTGTGCCCCGCTGAAACGAACGCCTCGTAAATCGCCAGGGTGGCTCCTGCGAGTCGGAGGTTGATCGTCGGCCCCAGCTCGGAGAGGACAGGGATATCTGGCTCGATCTCCTCGTAACGCCTCCAGCCGTCGTCCAGGATGGCCTCCACCTCCTCCTTGTCATGGTACTCCGCAAGCACATCTCGGGTGAATGGGTCGATCAGCGCCCTGAGCCACGCCGATGGGTTTGTGCTCTTCATCTTCTCCGTGAGCGCCGCCACGAGATCTAGGAGGCCCTTCAAGGCAAATCCGGCGTCGGAGTTCCCGTCGTAGGGGTCCCTCGCCGAAGCAGGGAGCACCTCCCCGGTGAGAACCAGCTCCGGGACCACCTGTCCGATTCTGTAAGCCAACCTGCGGAAGTCCCTCGCACGCTTCGCGAACTCTTTCCTCACGGCTTCCCTGGTGAGCTCCTCGGCTTTGGTGTCTGGGGCCAGGGTGAACGCGAGGGCCTCTGCTGTCGTGGTCGCCTTGGCGTGGAGCATCAGGTCGCTGGGGAAGACGAAGCCGTGCTTGTACCCTGCGGATATCATCTCAAGGTAGACCTGGGTTATCGTCATCTCGGATAGGGGAGAGGCGTAGAACTTCTCGGCGAGAGCCCTGAACTTCTCGAAGAACGCCTCCTCGTCTGCGTTGGGCAGGCGCCTGGTCATCTGGGTGAAGTGGTAGAAGGCCCGCTTCACCTGCCTCCGGACGACGGCGATCCAGTAGAGGGTGAAGTGGTCTATCTCCTCCTCTGAAAGCTCACCGAACATGCCGAAGTCAAGAAGAACGATCTTCCCGTCCTCCCGGAACAGGATATTGCCGGGGTGGAGGTCGGCGTGGAAGAACCCATCGGAGATGAACATCTTCATCTCCATCTCCATCAGCCTCCTGACCAGCCTTTCCTTCTGCTTCGACGAGAATCTGCCGACGGCCTCTTTCAGGCGCATCCCCGACACCCTCTGCATCGTGAGCACCCGCTTGGATGTCAAGGCCCAGTGGACCTTGGGAATCACAACTTCGTCCCACTCTCTGAAATTCGACGCAAACCGCTCCATCGTCCTTCCTTCTAGTCCGAAGTCGAGCTCCTGCATCGTGTAGCGTCTGAATTCATCGAAGGCTCCTCTGATGTTGGCCCTCTTCACCCTCCCGGGGCTCACCATCTCAGGGATGCGGAGGAGCGAGTCCAGGGCGGCAAGGTCGTCCTCTATCTTCCGCCTGACGTCGGGCCTCTGCACCTTCACCGCTACCTCTGTGCCGTCGGGGAGGGCGGCAAAGTGGACTTGGGCGAGCGAAGCCGAGGCCACAAGAACCTCCTCGAAGGAGCGATACAGCTCAGAGATGTCCTTCCTCAGCTCTTCCCTGACTACAGCCCTGACGGCTTCGAAAGGGAACGGGGGGACGTTCTCCTGTAGGGCTTCCAGGGCCTCGATGTACTCCTTGGGGAGGACGTCGGGCCGGGTGCTCAGTATCTGGCCGAGTTTGATGAATGCCGGCCCTAGCTTCAGGAGTGTGGCTGGGAGCTTCGAGGGGATGTCGCTGCCAGCCCGCTGCGGCTGGGACAAGGCCATGAATTTCTTGAAGGCCCGGTATTGGCCGTAGGCCTTCTGAACGATCGTGATGGCTCTGAATGCGTTCGGAATGCCCCTTCACCCTCAGAACTCTGAAATCTTTCTCCAGGCCCCGAAGCGTCGCTCGACCGCCGAATCAAGGGTGAACCTGTTGGACGCGGTCGCCGACTCCAGAGCGATAAGCGCAAAGTAGACGAACACGTAGATTATTGCCGCGCCTATGTCGGTGGATCCGGCGCCGTAGGGACCTCCGAACCCTTCGTCTATGCTGTAGATTAGGAGGCTGAGAAGAATGCCAGAAAGGTACGACAACTTCCGCATCAGCCCGAAGACCAGAGTGAATCCGAGTATCAGCTCCCACAGACCAACCCCGTAGAGCATGAATGATGGATTGGATGAGACGAAGCCGCCCCAGAAGTTGTACCATGGCGCGAGCCAGGCTGGCTGCCCCTGCCCCGCATTCTGGACCAGGTTGACGACGTCGGTAGGCGAGAGCCAGATGAATTTCATGGCTCCGTCGATTAACCAAGCCATCCCGAATACTACCCTGATCGAGACACCAATCCCGGGGGAGTTGCGTGTCCACCAGGTCGAGTTGACTCCCGATTTCGCCGCATCCGCCTGACTCATGGGTTGGATGGCCAGAGACAGGGTAGTTCACGCTACCTGCTTTCAGGTGCATACCCTGGCAGAGGATTTCTTGACAAAACCAAAGTCAGCCGTGCAGAGTCCTTCCAGTTGTGAGACGCTGCGTAACGGACCTGCACCGCGAATTCCTTGGTCTGGGGAGTTCAGCGTCGGATGATTATCTTTCCGCCGTACCCAGCCCTTTGCGAGATTCTTTCTATCTCCTGCAACAGGATACTTCTTTCCAGCCGAGCCTCGTCGAATACCACTACAATCTTGTTGGTGATAGGAAGTTCCTTGACTTCCAAGACGCCGTCGACCTTCTTAAGAGAGCGCCGGAAGAAAGGAGAGCAGGTTATGCAATCGATTGTCTGGACGGTGAATGCGAGCTCTTGGCGTCTTTCTCTGACTACGGATGCCATCTCTTGATCCTTCCGCTCAAAGTTTGGGCTTGAACCTCCTAAGAGTCAGCGAATTCGTCGTCACGCTGACTGAGGAAAGTGCCATGGCGACGGCTGCGAATATGGGGTTCAGCAGGACCCCTGTTGCGAGGTACAGCACCCCGGCTGCGACAGGAATCAGGGCGATATTGTAGCCGAAAGCCCAGCCTATGTTCTGCTTCACCTTGCCCATGACCTTCCTGGAGAGCTGGATTCCAGACACCACGTCCCTTATGTCGTCCCGCATGAGTATGAGGCCCCCTGTCTCGACGGCGATGTCCGAGCCCGACCCCATGGCGATGCCTATGTCCGCCTGCGCCAGCGCTGGCGCGTCGTTGATGCCGTCCCCGACCATGGCGACGGTCCTGTGCTCCTCCTGCTGGAGCCGCTTGACGGCATCGGCCTTGCCCGTCGGGAGGACCTCTGCGAAGTACTTCTCTATCCCAGCCTGGTGGGCTATCGCCGCCGCCGTCTCGGCGTTGTCTCCGGTGAGCATCACAGGCTCCAGCTTCATCTGTTTGAGCCGTTTCACGGCGTCGGTGACGTGGTCCTTCAGGGTGTCCGCGGCAGCCACTATCCCCGCGACCTCCCCGTCCACAGCGAGGACCATCGCGGTCTTGCCGTCTCTTCGAAGGGCGCTCATCTTCTGATTGCCCTCGTCACCCAGCGCGATCTTGAACGTGCCCAGGATCTTCGTGTTCCCCAAGACAATCTGCTTCCCTCCGTAGGAAGCCCTGATGCCCTGCCCCGTCACGGACTCGAAGGAGTCTGGGTCGGGCACCCCCTCCTCTCCGAACTCGCTCTTCGCCCTCTCCAGTATGGCCGTAGCCAACGGGTGCTCCGACTGCTTCTCAGCGATGGCGGCTAGTTTGATGACCTCGCTCTCCGGCAGGCCTGAGAGCTTCACCACGTCGGTCACCGAAGGCTTCCCCTTGGTCAAAGTCCCCGTCTTGTCGAAGACGATGGTGTCTATCTTCTGCATCCGTTCCAGGTATTCTCCGCCTTTGATCAGGATCCCGTTCTCAGCCCCCTTCCCCGCCCCGGTGACCACGGCGGCAGGGGTCGCGAGCCCGAGGGCGCATGGGCATGCGATGATCAGGACCGCGACCGCCGTCGTGAACCCGAAGCTGACAGGCTCTCCCGCGACGAAGGTCCAGAGCCCGTATGAAACCAGCGCAGCTGCGATAACCATGGGCACAAAGTAGGTGGCGACCCTGTTCGCGAGCCGCTCTATGGGCCCCTTGCTCGCCTGAGCCTCCTCGACGACCTTGATTATCTTGGAGAGGGTCGTGTCGGAGCCCACCCGGGTCGCCCTGATCTTCAGCGAGCCCGTCCCGTTGATGGTTGCGCCTATCACCGCGTTGCCTGTTACCTTCTCGACAGGGATGCTCTCGCCGGTGACCATCTTCTCGTCAACGGAGGAGTGTCCCTCCACCACGACTCCGTCGGTGGGTACCTTCTCTCCCGGCTTGACCAGGAGGACGTCGTCAACTACGACGTCGCTGAGAGAGATTTCTTCTTCCGTCCCGTCCGCCTTGATTCGCCTGGCAGTGGGGGGCTGGAGAGCCAAAAGCTTCCTCACCGAGTCGCTCGCCTTCCCGCGCACGAACTCCTCGAGCAGCTTGCCTACCAGGATGAGGGCGATAATCACCGTCGCGGTGTCGAAGTACCACGCCCCGGGGTTCCCCAGGTTGATCGCGCTGTAGAAGAACGCCGCGGAGGTGCCCACCGCTATCAGGACGTCCATGTTCGAAGTCCGCATCCTGATGGCGTCGTAGGTCCCCCTGTAGAACCTCCACCCGGAGA
>JAFLZE010000034.1 GCA_029785685.1 Nitrososphaerota archaeon
CTAGGGTTCGTAGTGACCGAAGCCGACAGGAACCACCTCTATCTGCGAGGGCTCGAAGACAGGGCGCACCATTGCCTTACCCTCACGAAGTCTGACTCTCCTGGGGTGGGGCACTTCGCGTTTAGGGTTGCAGAGGAGGAGGGACTGAGGGCCATCGAGGCGGCTGCGAGGGCGAACGGAGGAGAGACCCGTTGGGTGAAGCCGGACGAGGAGAAGGGGCAGGGAAAGGCGCTCATGGTCGAAGACCAGTTCGGCTTCCCGGTCGAGTTCTACACGAAGATGGTGAAGGCAGAATGGATGCTTCAGAAGTATCAGAATTACAGGGGTGCCAAAGTGATGAGGGTGGACCACTTCAACATAATGCTCCCCGACGTCGCCACGGCATACGAATGGTATGTCGACACCCTCGGATTCGGGTGCACAGAGGTGACCGAGACGGAAGGCAAGAAGCCTGCTCTGTGGGCGGCCTGGCTCAGAAGGAAGCACACGTGCCACGATATCGCGCTGACCACCGGGAATGGTCCGCGGGTCCACCATGCGGGGTTCACCGTCGCCGATAGAAGCTCGATAATGGACGCCGCAGATCTCCTCGCGTCGAGCGGGTATCTCAAGAGCATGGAAAGAGGTCCGGGGAGACATGGGGTCTCTAACGCCTTCTTCCTCTACCTGAGGGACCCTGACGGGAACAGGATCGAGCTCTATACGGGAGACTACATAAGCGCAGACCCGGACTGGGTCCCCATCAGGTGGAAACTCAACGACCCCCAAAGGCAGACTTTCTGGGGGGCTCCCACGCCGGCGAGCTGGTTCAATGAAGCAATGCTGGTGAGGTCACCAAGGACCGCAAAGTTCGCCACCGTGACGGCGCCGAAAATCAAAGACAGGCCGGACTACCTTCTGGCGGACAAGTAACTACCAGACGATGTCTGACGGCGGAGCCGGATACTCCATCTGCTCCGTCGTCGTGTACTGCTGGGAGTAGTAGACGAGAGGCTTCTTCGAGTTCATGGTCTTCGCGGAGACGACCTTGCCAACGAGTATCGTGTGATCTCCTTCTTCATGCGCGGCCCACGCATTGCATTCGAGCACGGCCCTGGCCCCCGCGATTATGGGCGACCCCGTGGTACCTCTCGCGAACCTGATCCCCTCGAATCTTTCCTTGGCCTGGGTCCTCCCTGCGAATCTGTCGGACACAGACTTCTGGTCGTCCGCTAGGAAGTTGACCGCGTAAGACTCGGCCTTCCTGAACACCCCGTGCATGGCCGACCCCTTGGCTATTGAGACGAGCACCAGCGGGGGATCCAACGACACGCTGGTGAAGGAGCTCACGGTCAGCCCTTTCGGCCCATTGGAGTCTGTCGTTACCACGGTGACCCCCTGGGGGTAGATTCGCATCGCCTGCTTGAGGCCGTCCTGAACCTCGCTCTCCAATTTGTTGTGGCTCCGGGCACGAGCCCGTTTAGTCGTTTAAAACGTTCCCCGGGGGGAGAAGGGAGGGGAGTTTTGAGCCAGGGTCAGCCGGACAGGAAACCCCGGAAGAGCAGGATGCCGAGGGCATTCTGGAAGAGGGCGGCATACTCACTGGTCCTCATAGCCGCCGTGGAGATGATAGGAATGGTCGGGATGCACCAGATCGAAGGGTGGAGCTACCTCGACGCATTTTATTTCACGAGCTTCATCGCTACAGGCCAAGGGCCTCCGAGCAACCTGGTGGTCAACGACGCGGCAGGGAAGGTCTTCTCATCGGTACTGGCGTTTGTGTCGGTGGGGACGGTGATCACGGCTCTCCTTTTTCTGTTCGGGCCCTTTCTGGGGCAGGTGATCAGAGCCGGAGAGGAGAAGGTCGGAGAGCTGGAGAAGGAGATAGAAGGGCGAGAGGGCAAGCAGGGGAGCGGCTAGCCTTTGCTGCCGTCTTCCTCTGGTTTGGCTGCAAGCGCCGAAATCCTCTTTGAAAGGTCCTTCAGCGCGTCCATATGCAGTTCCAGATCCTCTGGCGCCGACCCCTTGAGGTCCTCCATGTAAGATACGAAACTGTTCATCTGCGTGATCATGTCCTCGGAGTTCCGAGGCCAATGGGGACGATGGTGGTCCGGGGAGCCGAACTGAGACCTACCCTTCTCCGTCAGCTCATATTTTCCGTCGTCTCTCTTCTTTACGATGCCCTGGTCTGACATCTCCCTCAGCAGCGGATAGATCGAGCCGGGGGTCGGGCGCCACCACCCGCGCGTCATGGCCTCGACCCCGTCCATGAGTTCGACACCGTTCTTTGGTGAAGAAGTAAGCTGATAGACGACAAGGTTAGGGAGACCCCTCTTATTGCGCATCGCGAACCTGAAGGGCCACATTGACCCCAGATTCCAGAAAGAGGTTTATAGGAATTGTGCGAACAGATATCGGAAAAACAATACGCTTAAGAAGACCAATACCCGGGGTGGAAAGAAGGCGCAAAACACATGCAATCAACATATGATGGCGGCCATGCGCACAGAAGGAACACCTTCGCGTGGGTGGTCGTCGCAATAGCAGCGCTTGCTCTGGTCATGTTCGCCACCATGGTCTTCGTGCGCCCCTACACCTTCATGCCTGGGGCAGGATACGTCTATCCTTACTTCGCCTGGGGGTTCTTCCCCTTCGGGTTCATCTTTTTCATCGCGTTCGCCTTCTTCGTCTTCAGGCTGGCATTCTGGGGTTGGGGCGGAGGATGGGGGCGCCGCTACTACTATCGTTATGGTTACGGCGGCGACGCGAAGGAGATTCTGCGTCAGAGATACGCCAGAGGAGAGATCACGAAGGAACAGCTCGACCAGATGATGAGAGACCTGGACCAGCACAGCTAGTCCCGGGCTCCTCCCTGTCTTACTTCGCTCGAATCGTTTAATCCGAGGCAGGCGCAACCAGGGCGACGATGGTCGTCGTAAGGGAAGGTAAGAGGGCCGACGCCGTTCGGTTCATCTCACTGCTCGAGTCGCTGGCGAAGTTCGAGAAGCTGCGGCCCCCGTCAAAAGCCGGGAGGAAGCGTATCATTGAAGACGTGTTCGCGAGAAAGAGGGTCAACCTGTTCGTCGCCGAAGACGGGGAAAAGCTCGTTGGATACGCGCTCTACTTCTACACATATTCGTCGTTCTTGGCCAAGCCCACCCTCTACCTCGAAGACTTGTTCGTCCTGGAGGAGCAAAGGAAGGCTGGGGTCGGCTTCGCCCTTTTCAGGCGTTGCGTGGACGAAGCCGTCAAAGAGGGGTGCGGACGAATGGAGTGGTCGGTCCTCGCATGGAACGAGAAGGCGTTGAAGTTTTACGAGAAGCTAGGGGCCCGCAGGCTTTCGGAGTGGTATGTGTATCGGCTCGATGAAAGGGCCCTGTCGCGGGTCCCCAAAGAGAGGTCTTAGGGGGGACTCCCGCGCTGATTTGGAGGGCGTGATGTCCCCCTTCCGGTTCTCACGTTAGTGTAAAATGTACGCGCGTTCACAAATATATCACCGAGGTCGAGGCTTGTCCTGGAAGTCGGATCCATAATGGAACGTGTCATGCTATTCCAAGAGGCGCGCGGCGGGGACAAGTACCTGCTCGGAGGAAAGGGGTACGGGCTGGTGGAGATGACTTCGCTCGGGCTCCCCGTCCCTCCCGGGTTCGTAATCACCACCGAAGTCTGCAAGCAGTACTACGTCTCCGGAGGAAAAGTCCCTGACGGCCTCTTCGAACAGGTTCGCGTCAAGATTGTCGAAGTGGAACGGCTCACAGGCAAGAAGTTCGGCGGCGAGGACCGGCCCCTCCTTTTCTCTGTCAGGTCAGGTGCTCCCTTTTCCATGCCTGGGATGATGGATACCATCCTGAACCTCGGCCTCAACGACCGGACCACCGAACGCATGGCGTCCATCACGAAGAACGAGAGATTCGCCTACGACTCGTATAGGAGGCTGATACAGATGTTCGGGAAGATAGCGATGGGGGCCGATCCGGGCGCCTTCGAGAAGGTGCTGGAAGAGAGGAAGCGGAAGGCAGGGGTGAAGACGGACATCGAACTGACTCCGGAAGACCTGAGAGGAGTGGTGAATGAGTTCAAAGAACTCGTGAGGGCCGAGACGGGGAAGGACTTCCCCCAGGACCCGTACCTTCAGCTTGAGATGGCCGTCGAGGCGGTGTTGAACTCATGGAACAACGAAAGGGCGAAGGAGTACAGGAGATTCTACAAGATCAGTGAGACGCTCGGGACCGCGGTCAACATACAATCCATGGTCTTTGGGAACTTCGGAGGGACTTCGGGGTCGGGGGTGGGTTTCACCAGGAATCCTTCGACTGGGGAAAACAGGATGTTCGGCGAATACCTTCCCAATTCACAGGGGGAAGACGTGGTCGCAGGGGTAAGGACCCCGATCGGGATCGACAAGATGGATCCGAAGGTCAGGGACCAGCTCGAACAAGTCTCAAGGAAGCTAGAGTCCTACTTCAGGGACGTACAGGACTTCGAGTTCACCGTAGAGGACGGCAAACTGTACATGCTCCAGACAAGGAACGGCAAAAGGACTGCCCAGGCCGCGGTCAAGATAGCCGTGGACATGTCTAGGGAAGGGCTGATTACTCCTGAAGAGTCCATTGGAAGGGTGGAACCAGAGGCACTGGAGTCCCTTCTCCACAGGAGGCTCGACCCCGATGTCAGGGACAAGCCGCTCGCGAAGGGCCTTGACGCGTCGCCAGGAGCCGCTTCTGGGGTGGTCGTCTTCGATACAGATGAAGCTGCGAGGATCGGCCAGAGCAAGAAGATCATCCTGGTCCGCCCAGAGACGACGCCAGAGGACATCAAAGGGATGATCGCGGCCCAGGGGGTGCTGACGATGAGAGGAGGTATGACGTCGCACGCCGCTGTCGTGGCGAGGGGGATGGGGAAGCCAGCGGTGGTGGGCTGCAGCGAGATCGACATAGACATGGAGAAGGAGACTTTCACAACGATCTCGGGAGAGAAGGTGACGAAGGGAGAGGTTGTGACGATAGACGGTACCACGGGCAAGATCTACCGGGGGGATGTCAAGATGGTCGAACCAGAGCCCACTCCGGAACTGGCCGCGCTCTTGAAGACAGCAGACGAGGTCAGAAAAATCGGCGTCTGGGCCAACGCAGACACTCCGGAAGCGGCGAAGAGGGCCAGGGAGTTCGGAGCGGAAGGCATTGGCCTCTGCAGGACGGAGAGGATGTTCAACGCGCCAAACAGGCTCCCCATAGTCAGGGACATGATTATGAGCAAAGACGCCGCCGCCAGGAAAGAACACCTCTACAGGCTCTTCCCGTTCCAGCTTTCTGACTTCAAGGGGATATTCGAAGCAATGGGGGGGAGGCCTGTCGTCGTCAGGCTCCTTGACCTCCCTCTACACGAGTTCCTACCTCCCCCAGAGGACCTGATGCTCGACATCCAGTCGATGAAAGAGAAGGGTGCAGCCCCGGCCGAGATTGAAAAGGCAGACGCGATCCTTGCGAGGGTCAGACAGCTCGCCGAGCACAACCCTATGCTGGGGCACAGGGGGTGCAGGCTGGCGGTCACATACCCGGAAATCTATGAGATGCAGACCAAGGCAATCCTTCAGGCGGCTATAGAGCTCCGCAAAGAGGGGAAGGAAAAGGCGAAGGTCAAGATCATGATACCATTGGTCGCCCTTGGCGGGGAGTTCCGCTATCTGAAGGGGGTGGTCGAAGCGGCTGCAGATTCGCTCTTCAAAGAACTTGGAACGACCTCCGAGTATCAGGTAGGGACGATGATCGAAACCCCGAGGGCGGCGCTGACCGCAGGGGAGATCGCAAAAGACTCGGACTTCTTCTCATTCGGGACAAACGACCTAACCCAGACCACCTTCGGATTCAGCAGGGACGACGTAGAGGCGAAGTTCATTCCCTGGTATATCGAGACAGGGCTTCTCCATGAAAGCCCGTTCGACTCGGTAGACGTCCAAGGGGTAGGGAGGCTCGTCAGGATGGCAGTAGTGGAGGGGAGGAAGAACAGAGGAGACCTCGAGATCGGCATATGCGGGGAGCACGGAGGAGACCCGAAGAGCATCGTCTTCTTCGCAGAGGCCGGGCTGAACTACGTCAGCTGCTCTGCGTTCAGGGTCCCGGTGGCGAGGCTCGCGGCCGCGCACGCGGCCCTCTCGCAGAAGACCCTATCGGTGACGGCATAGTACCTGCCGCGCAGAGTGATTTCACGGCAGAAAGCCTCCCCGTTCCGTCTGAAGCTTTTCATCTGACGGTCTCTCCAGGTCCGGCAAATGACTCGGCTTCAGAGCAGACGAAAATAGTGAACCGTAACCATCTTTGGGAGCGCAGTTACTTGGCGGCGAGGCCGGTAAGGAAGTCCTTGTTCTGCAGTATCAGGGAGTCCACCAGGCTATCCCACCCTTTCCGGTCAGCCTTCCCCTTGGTGAGGAGACCGCGGACCACCGCATATACGTCGTCTAAGCTGGCGGCGCCCATCCCTGCTCTGTCAACCACGTCTACCAACGAGATGTCGTTCAACTTCAGCGAATAGCCGTTCTTCGCGAGAAACACCGCACCCGAGACAAGCGATGTCCTCTTGTTCCCTGCATGAAAATACTGTCCGCTCGCCACTTTGAACATCAAGAGCGCTGCCTTGTCTGGTATGGACTCGTCGGGGGCCGCGTTGTCTGCCCTCCCTTCGACCTCCTTGACGAGCGCCGACATCTTCTTGCCGTCAGACTCGGAATAGGAGTGGGTCTCACCGGACAGGGCGACCACAGATTTGTTAACGTGCACGAGCGTGTCCAAGTCTAGGTGATGTACGGTCTTTGCCACGGCTGGTTGATTATCTGGTCTCTTTTAACTGATTGAAAGCCGTTCTAATCGACCCCGAAGCGGTCAACAAGAATGGGGCCGGTGGGATTTGAACCCACGATCGCCAGCGCCCCAGGCTCACCGTGAATCATATTCACACTGGTATGCTGGACCAAGCTACACTACGGCCCCGCAAGTGCGGGCCGACGCCGGAGTCGGTTTAAAGGTTAGTCGGCTCGAAGCTGGTCACCCGGCTGATATCTTCAAGTGTTCCAGAATCTTCGAGTAGGAGTAGTCATCGAGCCCTCCTTTGTACCTGGAGAGAAGCGCCTTGATGACCTCAGTGTCCCTCACCCCCAGCGCCCTCCTCAGCGCTGGGGAGAGCGCACCTCCGATGAGAAGATACTGGGCCGCCGTGGTTACGTTCTTTGGCCTTCGGGCTCGGCTTCCTGATTCGAAGTCGATTATCCACACCCGTCCACCGGCCATGACCGCGTGCTTCCTGAGGTCGCTGAGCTGTCCGTGGTCCACCCCCATTATGTCCAGGGTCCGGCATTGGTTCAGCAGCGAATGGACTACCGAACGGACCGCTTCTCTACTCCCTTGGCCGCCGATGCCGCGCAGCCAATCAGCGAGCTCCTTGGCATCGAGCAGTTCCATTAGCATGAAGTCCCTGGTGCAGGCAACGACCTTGGGCCCCACACCCATCTTGTTCACCAGTGCCGTGAGCTTGAACTCTGCTTCCATGCTGGGGCGGTTGGCGTCGGTCCTCCTGATCTTCAGTGCGTACATCTCGCTCCCTTTCCTTGCTTTCACGACAACGCCCACAGTCCCAAGCCCTAGGAGGCCCAGCCTTCCAACCTTCGATTTGCCTTCGAAGATGATCTCTTCGACCCCCAGGCGGCGCAGCTGCGTGATCCTGGACCTCGCTTCTTTCAAAGATATCCTGGGATAGGTCAGGATCTGGATGTACGGCGTCTTTGTGAGCAGGCCTAGGCTAGCTCGTTCCGAACGCGTCGGTGGAGATCTCCCTGATTCCATCTTGCAACCATCTCGAAGCCGCCGCGGCTCGCTTCAACGACTCTCCTGACAGCACTCTAGCGCTCTTCTTCATCCCCGCTTCAAGCTCCTTCGAAGCGCCGACGGGCCCTACCCTCCCTCTGACGAGGTCCGAGATGGCGCGTGTTATCTCCGTGTACTCCCTCGGGACAAGTATCCTGACCCGCGCGTCGTCGTCCACCCATGCGAGGCGGGATTCCTTGGCGTTGGACCTCAGGAAGGACTCCAAATCCTGCTTCCTGTCGACGGTTGGCCCGATCCTCTGTTCCAGCATGGGAAGGTTGTCGAACTCGGGGACCAGCAGGATCGCGCTCTTCCCCCTGTTGTCCGTCGCAGCCATAGACCTGGCGACGACAAACCCCCTCAGCTCCAAGTTCCTGACGACGTGCCTGGTAGTCCTCCTGAGCTCCCCCCAGAGAGTGTCTTCGCTGAGCGTGACATGTGAGAACACTACTGCAACGACTCCCTTCACCAGTCCGAACCGCGTCTTCCCCCTCATCCTCTGGAAAGAGGCCAGGGTCGGCTCACTTAGAAACCCTCTGCACGCGAGCACCATCCGGCCGAGGCTCTCGCCGGACACAGCGATCCCCAGGTCCCTCCGTTCGTCGACAGGGTCGGGGAGGGTGAACGGCCTAGACTCGGGTAGCTCATGGTCGGCGAACCATTCCAAGACCTCGCGGAACCCACCTAGTTTCAAGACAAGGACCTCTGCCACGTATCCGCTGAACCCCCTCCGCTGAATCTCCGCCCCGTATACCCCGACGGCGTTCATGAAAGTCTTCAGCAGCCTTACCTGGGTCTTTTGTGCCTCCGGGAGCCCTCTAATCAGGTCGACGTGGAACGGGGACCTGTCAGCCGCGCTTTTCCACTCCCCCTTCTTGACATCGAAGCAGGGGACGATGTTGACCTTGATGCCGTCCACCGTAGCCTCCGTGTATGGGTGTTGGGCGTACATCTTCCCCCTTGGGAACCCCCGGGTCGCGTTCGCGCCTATCTCGAGGGCTGCCTTTTCGAACACTTGGGGAGGCGTCGCCGGGTCGAACTTCACGAAGATGTCCAGGTCAACGTGCTTCGGGAGCCAGGTTCCCTTCGCGAATGACCCGCCCAGAACAGCCCCCCTGGTCTCTGGATGGCGTGAAGCCGCCTTCACCGTCTTTGCCAAGGTCGACTTCGCCACTTCGATGACCTTCGCCGTTTCTGCAGACGTCGGGGATACGAGCCGGACGGCTCTGGTGATCACGTCGGCCACGCTTGTCAACTCAGCCGGTACGCTCCCAAGTCGCTGTATATGGGCCCGTCCGGGGTGAGCCGGCTTGACTTCAGCTTGAATTCGTTGATGTCTGCTTCGCCGAAGACTCGTTCGGCGTTGCCCTGGATAAGCTCCTGCAAAGCCCTGTTGTTCGCCGGGGAGCGGACCCTCGCCACCGTGACGTGAGGCTGGAATGGCCTCTCGTCCCGCTCACCGATGCCCTCCAGCGAACCCATTATTGCCCGAGCGGCCGCGACGAGCTTCTCCCGCCCCCCTGCCGCTCCAGCCCAAACGACCCTGGGGCGTGTGATGTCAGGAAAGGCCCCTACTCCCTTGATCTCCAAGTGGAAGGGTGGCAGGTCGAGCCGCCCGAGTCTCGAGTCAGCCTCCCTGGCCTGTGCGTCGGTTATCTCTCCGAGGAATTTCACGGTGAAGTGGAGGTTCTCCCTATCGACAATCTTTAGGTCGGCGCCTGAATAAGACAGCAGGCTGAGGAAGGACGAAAGCGTGTCGAGGACAGAAGGGGGGAGATCCATGGCGACGAAAGCGCGCATCGACGTTCGGTTGGCCATGGTTGCTTTAAATTCGATATCGGGCGGGCGAAGGTGAACCATTTGACCCTCATAGTGGCCATAACAGGGATGCCCGGGGCCGGGAAGTCGACGGCGACTTCCGCCCTCGTGGAAGGAGGCTGGAGCCGCGCGGTCATGGGGGACGTGATCCGCGGGGAGACCACCAAGCGGGGGCTCGAGCCCACCGCCAAGAACACAGGCGACGTGATGAAGGCCCTCAGAAAGGAACGTGGCCCAGCCGCGATTGCAGAACTCTGCCTTGACGAGATCAAGAGGACCGGGGCCAAGAAGGTCGTCGTGGACGGAATCAGGTCGATGGCGGAAGTGGGCGAGTTCCGGAAACATGCCGAGGTTCTCCTCGTCGCCATCCACGCATCGCCTTCAAGGCGTTACGAGCTCCTCAAGGAGAGAGGGAGAAGCGACGACCCTCTAAGTTACGAGATGTTCGCGGCGAGGGATAGGAGGGAACTGGAGGTAGGCATAGGCGAGTCGATCGCGCTCGCCGATGAGACGGTTTCGAACCAGCGCATCACCCCCGATGACCTTGCCTCGGACCTGCTTAAGATCGTCGGGCGCTGGGAGAAGATTGTCTCCCCCTGATTTCGAGGCCAGGCTGGTACTGGAAGCGACGGTGTCCCCCACGGAGGACCCGTTGAAGGTGGCGGCTGCCATAGGAAACATCGCCGGGATTGATGCCGGCGCGGTCTCGTTAGGAAAGGGTTCGGCGAGGCTCGTGACCACCG
>JAFLZE010000035.1 GCA_029785685.1 Nitrososphaerota archaeon
CGACAGCCCTCGAGATTTTCCTTGTCACGAACGTCTCCCCTCTTCGTGGGCTCTCGTGGTTGAAGAGGATGCCGTTGGCTATCCACATCCCATAAGCATCTCTGTAGTTCACGCAGAGGTGATACGCGGCAACTTTGGCCACAGCGTACGGGCTACGGGGGGAGAAGGGGGTGGACTCGTTCTGCGGCGGCGGGGAAGACCCGAACATCTCGCTGCTGCTCGCCTGATATATCTTCGAGCCGAGACCCAGTGCCCTGACAGCCTCCAGGAGCCTTAGGGTGCCAGTCGCGTCGGTGTCGAAGGTGTAGGTTGGGATTTCGAAGCTGACCTTGACGTGCGTCTGCGCGCCAAGGTTGTAAATCTCGTCAGGCTTGGTTTCGTGGAGGATCTGGATGAGAGAAGACTGGTCGGTGAGGTCCGCCCTCCACATGTCGAACTTCGCCTTCGGATCGGCGATGAGTCCGTCTATCCTCGCGGTGTTGAAGGAGCTGGACCTCCTCTGAAGCCCCCAGACGCGGTATCCCTTGGAAAGGAGGAATTCGGCGAGGTAAGAGCCATCTTGCCCCGTGACACCGGTGATTAGCGCTACCCTCTCTTTGTCAGCCAAAGCCCTTTGTTCGCCCCCGGTCTACCATCCGCCGCGAAGGCGGGCGCGTTCCCATCATCGTGATCTCTTGGCGTAAGCCACTATCCGCCCGCACACGTACTCTACCTCCTCTTCGGTCAGGTCGTTCCCCGACGGGAGGTTCATCCCTTTCATAGAGATGACGTCTGCTACGGGAAAGGCGCCGGGGACCCCGAGGTTGGCATAGATCGGCTGTGCGTGAACTGGGTAGAAGAATGTCCTCGTCTCAACCCCGTCCCTCTCCAGCCTGTCCATCAGCCCCTGCCTAGAGATCCCGAAAGAGTCCTCGACCAGGATTGAGTACATCCAGTAGATGTTCTTGGCCCAGGGGGCCTCAGGAGGGAGCGTCACCTTCCCTCCGAGCTCCTTCAGGATGGAGTTGTAGAGGGAAGCGTTCCGGCGGCGGAGCGCGACGAACTCGTCGATGTGCTCCAGCTGTCCCAGGCCCAACGCTGCCTGGAGCCCTGAAAGGCGGTAACCGAACCCGAGGGCCTCGTGGTAGAAGTGCTTCCCCTCCCTTCCAAAAGCGTGGGCGCGGAGCCACTTCGCCTTCTCCGCGTACTCCTCGCTGTTAGTGACGAGCATCCCACCCTCCCCCGTCGTGATGATCTTGTTCGCATAGAAGCTGAAGCAACCTATGTCAGACAACCCCCCTGTCCGCCGCCCCCTGTACTCCGCGCCATGGGCCTCGGCCGCGTCCTCGACCACGAAGATGCCCCTCTCTTCAGCCAGTTCCATGATGGGGCCCATGTCGGCCGGATGGCCGTAGGTGTGCACAGGCATTATCGCCTTGGTCTTTGGGGTTACCGCGTCACGGACCCTGCTGACATCTATGTTCCAGGTCCTCTCTTCAGCGTCCACCAGGACAGGCTTCGCCCCGGTGTAGCTGACCGCGTTGGGGGTCGCTATCATGGTGAACGTGGGGATGACGACCTCGTCCCCTCTGCCGATGCCTAGCGTGGCGAGTGCCAGCTGCAGGGCTGTGGTCCCGCTGTTGCAGGCGACCCCGTATTTGGCACCGCAATAAGCTGCGAAAGCAGCCTCGAACCTCTCGACGTATGGGCTGATGCCGCTCACCCATCCGTCCTTCAGGCACTGGTTGACGACCTTGTACTCGCTCTCCCCCAGCTTGGGCCTGCAGACCGGAATCTTGTAGCCTCCTTGGGGGATGTGAGACACACCAATGCTGCCCCTCTCATGCCGTCATAAGGGTTTCAATCGAGGGCCGAGGGCAGGCATCCCCAGCGGATGGGTCGCGCTAATATGGGTAAGAGTTACGCGATTGGGCTCTATGTCTAGGGTGCTTCTCGCAGCTCGGCATACCTGTTGTCTTCCGCAGCCTTCCCATGAACCCGTCGAGATGCGACGGTCTTACAGATGAAGGGCGAGGGCTCGAGGAGCACCACAGGAGAGTCAAGCAACGCTGCGGTGTGGAGAGGGCGCACGTCAGGAGCGCCGACGAGATCACGAACCATGTCCTCATATCCCTCAGGGCGTTCATCCGCCTACAGGCCTACAGGCTGAGAGCGACGACGAATGGGTATGAAACGAAGAGATCAACAATCAGAGAAGCAAAACGCGCGTACTTAGCACACCCACTCCATCCCTTTCGTTCGACTTAACTCCTAAGGTTTATTGACGCTTACTCAGCAGGCCCTCATTAAGAAGCCAGATGGAGAGAGGCGAGGCAACGCGACCCCTTCGAATCCTATTCATACAGGAATCAAGTTGGACACGTAGCCTTCCACTGACGTCGCACCATCTAGCAGAGTTACTATCGTGCAATGGCCATCATGTCACTATTCTTGATAGAGACATGATGCCTCCATCTTTCCTGAAGCCCGTTGCCGTGGTGGCTAACTACTCGAGATTGTATCAGGGTGCGAGGACAAAACTGATAACGTCAGCCAGCATAGGTCTGCCATTACTTTCAACATTCAGTGGAGCTATTTCGCAGGTAGCACTCCTTACACGCGCAATTCAATCTGCTGACATTGCCATACTCGACTCGGTGATTACCAGCGGCCCACTCGTGGTGAGAATTTGCGAAGCCGCAAGAGTTCCCGTGGTGTTCCAGATGTTTGATAGGCTCTCACACTTGACAAGATTCAGGTTCGCCAGCCAACTGATTCGCACTTTTGAAAGCGATGTGTACAAGAGTGCAAGCAAGATTGTGGCAGTAGATGGGCCCCTTGTAGAGTACGCTGTCTCGCTGGGAGCGCGACGAGAGAACTGTACTTGTCTCCCCGTCCTCGTTGACCGGGAACGATTCTCGAGGGCAAGGCTCGAGCGAGAAGACCTTCGCAAGCAGTGGCACGTTGAGGCAGACAAGGTCATCTTGTTCACCGGAAGACTCTTCTCATTCGCTGGGCTCGATTTGATAGTACAGTCATTCCCAGATGTCCTCAAGAGCGTGCCCCGGGCAAAATTGATAATAGCAGGGGACGGGCCACTCTATCCCAAACTCCGTTCTATGATTCATGAGTTTGGGCTAAAAGACCGCGTTTCGCTCCTGGGGCGTGTTCCATACGACCTGATTCCCATTTTGAATGCCATAGCAGACGTATGCATCAATCCGTTCCGTAGCGATGCAGTGAGCGACCTGGCATTTCCGTCGAAGATTGGCGAATACATGGCAGGTGGAAACCCGGTTATTGCTTCAGATTTGGTCGGGACCACCAGAGTCCTAGAGTCAGCCAAGGGGGTCATTCTCGATAGGCCTGAAAGACTCTCTGAGCACATAGTACGCCTTCTCGCAGACAAAGACCTGAGGGAACGCATGGGGCGTGATGCAGCACGAAGTGCGGCGGAACTTTTCGGCGTCGATGTCATCCTTCCGAGGTTTGAAGAGATTCTCCGGAGCGTAGCATACAATGTATGATATCGCTGGTGTAATGCTCTCGTTCGCGCTGAGTTCTCTTCTGCTGGCGTCTGGCTTGGCGCTCTCGAAGATGTTCCTCAAGCAGGAGTCGTCCTGGTTCTTCCATTTGACCTCAGCATGCGTGTTGGCTTCGGCTGCTCTCTTCTTCCCTTCGATGATTATCGGACTGACCGGTATTCCGCACATCCTCGATTATTGGTACGTAGCGGAGGTTGGGATATTGGCGACAATCACTGCGGTTGGGGCCTACCGAACTGCCACCAGACATGCATGGACGGGAGGCTCAACCTTTACCCTCGTGTTGGTAATCGTGGCGGTGCTGTTGGGTGCACCACTGCTGATCTTGGCGGTACAAAATGGAGGAGTGAGTTGGGACTCTCTCTATTGGTACGTGTACTATGCCAAGGTCTTTGTCACCAAAGGATACATCCCTAGCTTGGACCCACAAAGGATTGGCAGTTTCGTGGCCGGCCCCCCCTTTTCGTCAATTCTCTACTCGTTCGGGATGTCGTTCGGCACAGTCCCTGACTCGGACTTCGTAATTTTTCCCCTTCTCTACGCTCTAGGAGCTGCAGCAGGAGTCGGGTACCTGACAGAGAAGCTCATGGGATCGGAGGGCTACGGACTGCTTGCGTTCTCTGCCTCTCTTTCGCTTCCCGCTCTAACCTATTACTTTTTGTTCCATCCTATGTACGCTGATTTGTTTAGTTGCTTCTTTTACATCGCTAGTATCCTCTACTTGGTGGCATTTCTGAAGGAGGGGCGTACTGGTATGTCTTCGGCCCTCGCAGGAATGTTTTGGATTTCCCTTTCACTCATGCTGATGTCTGACTACATTGGGTTCTATTTCATTCCCTCATATTTCTTGATAGTGGCATACTACGCAAAGAGGGTATCCATCAGCGCTTTCTATTTTCTCTTCTGGGCCGCGGCGATTTCTGCTGCCACAGCCTCTCAAAGTTATCAGGCCATATTAATCCCGTGGTACGAGCCCTTCGCAGACTTTCTAGTCCTGAGCGGCTTGACCGCGCTGATTCTTGTAAGAATCAATCACCAGGCAGGGCTTGAGTTGACAGCCATATCCAAAAATCTCTTCGGGCGCAGCACGGCCATACTAGTTCTTCCTTTCATTTGGTTCCTCAGAACGGCTGAGGTTGCTGGAAACCCGTTTTATCCATACTCGGTCGTATCACTCTCGGGCATCTGGACCGCGCACCCTGTTGCTCTTGCCTCCGGTGCCGTTCTGCTGATAGGATGCCTAGTAGGCGCCAGATACTTACTGCGTTATTCTGCAAAGCGAAGGGGAGCGAAAGGGAGCATGTTTGACAGAAGCTCAATCGCCGCAGTCGACACCTTAGCTCTCGCAATGATACTCATTGGCTTGTTCCTGGAAGCTCTGATGTTGGTGTTGGCGTGGTTTGAGCCAGGGTCCATTCCAATTCCCACCTTCGACGTTCTACCTGTTTTTCCATCTTCGGTTTTCATATACCTACTCGCCAGCCCTTTTGCAGGCCCGTATCTTGCCGCCCCCAGATTGCTGGGGTTCGTCTCGGCGATGAGGTCCAAATGGGGCTCGGAAACCTTACTCCTCTTAATACTGATAGCTGCCGCCCAGCCGTGGTCGTTTCTAGCGGAACAGTCGATTAGATATGCCTTGATTTCCATGATGCTGTCTGTCCCGCTGGCGATACTCGGGATAAAGGCAGTTGTATCAAAAGCAGGGGTACGTCCCACGTTGACACTCTTCTTGAGTGTAGTGTTGCTGACGGCGGCCGCAGCAGCACTTACTCTCGGCCCAATCGCTCTTTCCTCTGCTGAAGTGGGATTCGGCCCGATTACTCTGCTCCTGAACAGACTTGAAAGCCTCACCGTGGTCGGTTCCACCGTCGCCCATCTGGGGCACGGTATCTCACTGGCTTTCGTACTCGTCCCTCTTACAATGATGATTGCCGTTGCCTATTTCGTCGGCTTGGTCCTACTTGTTCGTCTTTCTAGGAGCCTCGCATGAAGAGTAATAAGGTGATGATAGCTCTTCTGGACGCGGTCTTCCTCTTCTTCCTCCTCTCTGCACTAGTGCTGCCTGTGGTAGTGTCGCCGGTGACCTATCAGACTAAGGTAGCAGAATTTAATTCTGGTTATCTCCAAGTTGTATCATTCGTCTCAGAAATGGGGCCCCCGAACGCGGTAGTGTTTACTCCTGTGCAGACTGGTGGCGAATACTTCTCCAGTCTCAGGTTCATCATCATGTCGGATCCGGGGTTCATTAGCTCTTTCGGGAAGTTCTACTCCGCCAGAAACCAATCCGCAGTGTCAAGGTTCTATACCCATGAGGGTATAGATTACGTGATTGTGCCAGCCCCCAGCAATCCTCTCTATGCGGAATACCTCTACTACAACTCGTCTTCTCTTCTGCTTAGCGCGATTGGGACAAGCCTTTGCCCCACATCGTACAACTTCACATTTTACACCGTGTACAGGTGCGTCCAGGGCTGACCGCATTGGTTGCAGTCCTCTCAGCATTGGGGGAGATGCAATGGTCGCAGGCTCGCGTCTCCCTATGGCCCCCAAGAATCAGAAATTGACACACCAAGGTCCAGAAACCCGATTTGAAAAAGTGCAAGTCGTAGTCCCTGTATACAACGATGAAGATACCATCGGGGATTGCCTAAGGGCCCTCTTGGTCCAAGATGGGTTTTCGCCCGAAATTATCGTCGTCGATGCCGGAAGCCAGGATACCTCATCACAGGTCGTTCAGAAGATTATAGGGGAAGGAACGGGACGTGTCAGAATGCTCTCCTCAAAACAAAGGCTGAACTCGTCAGAGGCAAGGAACCTTGGGTTGGCGGAGGTTGACGGGAATTATGTCTGTTTTGTGGACTCCGATGTCCTCGTTCCACGTAACTGGCTGGTAAGCATACTTCCATATGTTAGGGATGGGAAGAGCCTTGCCTCTGCCGAAGTAGTTGGGGGATACACCTCGAGTATTGGCCGTAAATTTGGACTCGTTGCCAAACCACACTTGGTTCCATGGTCAATAACGAGTGCAAACCTCGCATGCACAACCACGGTCATCAGAGACTTGGGAGGGTTCGACGAAAGCATTGAGCGCGCGGAGGATTTCGAACTCTCAATCAGAGCGAGAGAGAAGGGGATGAGGCTACACAACGTGCAATCTGTCGTATGTGACCACCGAGATGCAGCCATTGACGAAACCAGGCACAAGATATTCAGCAGCGGCCGATCCAGGTTGGACTTATTCCTGAGACACCCGCTGAATCTGGAACTCAACAAGGAAGTTCTCGCATCTATATTATTTCCGTTTGTCTTACTTGTTGTCGTCGGAGTCGGCTACTTCACAGGGTACCTCCCTTTGTGTCTCATAGGTGTACTTGCCGCGATTATTCTGTGGGCAACACATCTTGGGAGAAGCAGATTCAGGTTGAAACGGGGATTCGATACTGTCGGGGTAATCGGCTATTATCTTTGGCTGCAGCTTCTGTTCGCAGGGGGGTGTTGGTACCAGGTCTTCTACCGCATTAGTCGTACAATGTGACTGACACATCTCTGCCCCTTCTTGATTAGACACAGCACCATCTTCGTGAGTAGCGGCGAGGCAAGCAATCAGTGTTTGTCAGCTAGGCACTGTTCGACAAAGGATTTTACTCAGAGCGGGGGCACCCATGCACCATTGGGAAGCCCATGCATTCACTATCTTCGGGCACTTTTTCGTCTCGTGACCCTCTACCCTGGGTCACTACTGTACTCTTTGAAGGGTCGTCGCGTGGTGTATGCGTCCATCATCGATGGAGTCAATAGATCCTATTCCAGGACCCTTCCGGCAGTCGCCAGAATGGGATTCACGATTCGCTTGGATCCGAACAACAGATTCCAGTCCGCTTGGCTCGCTTCAGGTGTGTGGGAGCCGGAAGTGACCTCAGTCATCCTGTCAATCATAGGGCGAGGAATGACCTTTGTTGACGTCGGGGCGAACAATGGATATTACACGTTGCTGGCTGCCGAAAAGGTGGGTACAGAGGGACACGTCTATTCCTTCGAGCCCTTCCCTGGGAATTACGCCCGTCTCGCATCATCGGTGGCTGACAATCGCTTTGGAAATGTGACACTGATTGACCCCGCCGTGAGCCAAACTTTAGGATACATGAGGCTCTACAACCACCCCCGCAAACACAGACCACTCTCTAGTCAGGAACTCGGGTCGAGGATATGCAACGGTGAAGACGGTCACCATTGATTCGTTGGGGCTGACCTTGATAGACATCCTAAAGATAGATGTCGAGGGCGCCGAGCCCTTGGTCCTTGTTGGAACCACTTCCATGATTAAGAGGAAGGTTGTGCGACATATAGTCTTTGAGTGGAACCCTTCACTGTGGAAGGAGTACTCAGAACTCGTGGAAGAGCTTGACAATGCATATGAGGTGTTTGAGTGTAGATATACCTCAATGAAGGTTCTCAGACATACCAGCCTCCGAAACGTGGTTAAATTTGGCCTACATGACGCCCACGACGTCTACTTGCGGCTGAAAGCGCCATGAGAAGAGATTTTGCACCTCGGTGGAAGGTGGTGCCCTGTTGAGCCCTAACGGTGAACGTGCTTGTTTCACACTCAACACTTCTCGCCCATTGGAGAGCGGCTCAGTAGTCTCAACTGAAGTCTGGGATAGGGTCTGAAGCAGGTGGGTCGAGACTGAGAGAGCCTCTCATCGTGGTTACTGGAGCAGACGGCTTCATAGGATCGAACCTTGTCCAACTACTTGAGGAGACTTGTCGATGTCGGGTGAAGCGTTTAGACAGGCGCAAACATCATCTCATCTTGCCGGCGAGTCTTGCTCCCTTGCTCAACGGCGCTGACGTGGTGATTCACTTGGCCGGGAAGAACCGGGGGAGCAAACTTACATTATTCAGAGGCAACGCACTTGCTACTTTGGGACTACTCGAGGGCATCTCGAGCTACTGTCCTGGCACTAAGCTCATCTTCGCTTCCTCGATTTTGGTTTATTCTCCTGAGAGTTACTACGGTCTGACCAAGAGGATCGCCGAACAACTCATCAGGCAGTACTCGGGCATTTCGGTGAACGGAGTAGTGTTGCGTCTCTCTAACGTGTATGGACCTCTGGGGAGGCCGCACTACAACTCAGTCATCGCAACTTTCGCCCACATGATCCGCGCACGTAGAGAATTCGTAGTCCATGGAAACGGCACGCAGACCCGAGACTACCTGTTCGTCCGTGACGCCGTAAATGCCATAATAAAGGCGATAGACTATGAGCCCAAGTCTGGCTTTGAGACATTCGACATCTGTTCGGGCAAAAAGACGTCGCTCAACACGATAGTCCACACGCTTGAAAGTGTGGTCGGTCACAAGGTCGCCTTCCGGTATGAAGGAAGGGAAGATACGGTGGGCTTGAAGGTACATCTTGACTGCGGTCGCGCGAGGAAGACATTGAAATGGCGGCCCGAGACCAGTCTCGGAGAAGGGCTGCGAACCGTAATGAGTGCGACTTAGCATGGACCTGCGCGTCAGGAAGCTTAACGTGAAGAAAGATAACCGAGGATGGTTGGCAGAATTGTTACGAAGTGAGGATACCGGGGCGCATCAATTCGGCCAGATTATCGTCACCACGGCCAGGACAGGCCAGACGAAGGGCAACCATTACCATCTGAGGAAAAGGGAGTGGTACTGCATTGTGAAGGGCAAGGGGAAGTTGTCCGTGATGGACAGGAAGACGCGCGAGATCGCGGAGCTGGTGATGGGTGAGGACAACATGGTGACAGTAGAAATCCCAATCGGGACTCTTCACTGGATCACGAACACTAGTGAAGAGGAGATGGTGCTCATCGTATACACCGATGAACCCTTCAAGCCAGAAGACCCTGACACGTTCTTCGAAGACTGAAAACATATAGTAGTCGACAAGTACTGTGGCCTGATTCGCTCGGGCTCTCCAAATGTCGACACGACTAACTCTTATGAATGGTGTCCTCGACTGACAGGGCGGATGGACAAGCCTGCGGCGCGGGCGATACAGGGCTCAAGCATCCTCATCACTGGAGGAACGGGCTCATTCGGAAACACGGTTGTCAGTACGCTCCTACATTATGACCCGAAACGCATAGTGATATTCAGCCGTGATGAGAAGAAGCAGTTCGACATGAGGAACGCCTACAATGACACCCGCCTGAGGTTTGTGATAGGGGATGTCCGGGACTCAGGGAGCATCTGCAAGGTCATGGAGGGGGTAGACTACGTCTTTCACGCTGCGGCTCTCAAACAGGTTCCGTCCTGCGAATTTTTCCCCCTAGAAGCGGTCAAAACGAACATCCTGGGCGCTTCTAACGTGATTCAGGCTGCCATCCGGGAGG
>JAFLZE010000036.1 GCA_029785685.1 Nitrososphaerota archaeon
GAGGATCACCAGGACCTTCACCGCGTCGGACAGGCAGCACTACATGGAGATCGCGAGGCTCCTGAACCCCTCCGAGGTATGGCTGTTCGTCAACAACGGGGAAGCCGTGGACGAGTCGATGGACCCGGTGTTCGTCGGGGCGAATTCTGTCCTGCGCGGGAGGCTGAAGTCTGTCACGACCGCGGAGATGTTGTCAGAGTTCTTCGGGAAGGAGTTCGACGTCGCGGTGGAACCTCAGGACGACGGCTCGGACAGGGTCGTGCTGCACATGAGGACCCAGCAAGCTAGGAACGAGCTGACCGCATAACCGGCATAGGCTGTCCGTCGTCCTGGACTTCGACCGCTCCATTCGCCAGGAAGGTCCGGCGGCGAGAATTAAATAGGCCCAGAGGAGCAGAAGCTCACGGTTGAAGCAGTTCGAGTTCGCGCGGGTGGTGGCCGGCCTGGTCGAGAAAGGCCAGCCCTTCGCGGTAGCGACAGTGGTGAAGACCGCAGGGTCCTCGTTGGGTAAACCCGGCTTCAAGACGGTCATCTCGAAGGATGGCGACGTCCTCTACGGCTCCCTTGGGGGCGCGTGCCCCGAATCGGCGCTAGCCGCGACCGCGAAGCAGACCCTCATGAACGGTCAGCCGAAGACGGTGACCGTGTTCCTGGAGGACACGGAGAAGTCGGTGGCAAGTGTATTCCGGGTCAAGGGGGAAGAGGAGATACACGTGGAGACAAACTGCGGCGGGGAGATGCAGGTTTACGTGGAGCCGTACCTTCCGAAGTAGAGACGCGTGTTCGTCGGCTGGTTCCCGGACCGGTCACCGCATAGCCGGGGCGACGCCTACCCGGCGATCCTTTCCTCTGCTCTTTCCCTCTTTCCGGAGCAGTGGCGTCGTTCCTGCTGTCGATGGCGAACCCGCGTGCTCCGAGCGCTTCGGCCCTTGCCGTAAATCATGACGCGGCGGTAGATCGTGAGATTCGGAGCGTTACCTGGCCGCCCTGATGCCTTCGAGTTGCTTCTTGGAGAGACTCTCGTCCTACTTTATGCTGTAGTCTGGCCGGAGTCTTAGGTAGACCATCCCGTAGAACAGGGAAATCAGCACGGCCGCGGTCGGACCGTGAAGGGACCTGACGAGTGACTCGAATGCATAGGAGTTCAGGCCAATCAGTCCGAACGGACCGATAGGTGAAATCGACCCGAGGAGGTAGAGGCCAAGTATTCCCTGGAATATCACCACCGCGGCCAGAATCCAGTACAGGACTTTAGCCTCCAGGAACCTGGCGCTTAACAGCCACTGCTTCAGAGTCAACCTCTTCGTCGCGATTCTTGCGACCTCGAGGACGACGATGGCGATACCCGTTCCGATCAGGAGCGTGGCGAACAGCGAATGGAGGTTGAGAGCGAATGGGAGGGTCGCACCCGTCAGGAAGGTCATGGGCGTGAAAATCTCAGGCGACGCTATCATCGTGCCGGTGAGGTACGAGCCGCCTACTGACAAGAGGAACGCCACCTTCAGGGCCATCTCAAGCCCTAAGATCCTGGTCATCTTGACCGGCTCCGCCGAGGCGCGTTTCGGCACGAAGAACCTGGCGACGTAGTGCATCGCCATCAATATCACGGCGATCAGGTAGATGTCAGCCTCGAAGGAGAACGGGTACCTGTAGACTGCCGTTTCGAACGAGGTTGCGGGGAGGACGACCCCTTCGTAGAACACACCCAAGGCGAGGATAAAGAGCCCAGAGACGGTCAGTCTTGTTTTCATCCAGCGCATTTGAGCGGCGGTCTGAACGGCACCGGAGGTGTTCATTCCGACCTTCCCTGTTGGCTGAGACGGCTATTAAATCGTTTTGAGTGCGGGAACTTCGGCACTCTATCGGTGTCGTGATGACCGAACCCAGAAACTCGCCGGTCAGGTCCATCCTTGACTCGGCGGCGCCGTATCTGTTCGTCGTCGCGCGGCGCGCTCTACGATAAAGAGAGCGTCTTCGATTTGCCGTCGTAAGTTAGTTTGAACTTGTCGAGGAACGACCTTCCGAGGACCATGTCATACGGCAAAAGCAGGGATGGCTCCATCTCTAGCGAGACCGCAGTCACGTCCTCGACCGCGAGGGGGCCGATCGAGACCCGCTTCAGCCTGACCATGATCCCACGTTCCACTCCTCTAAAGGACATCAAGTAGGGTGCCTTCTGGGGGAAGACCTCCCTCCACTCCCTGGCTCTGTTGGCTACGTCAGAGTATCCCAAGAACACCGCGTCGTTGGCGAACATCAAACAGTGGGTGGAGTTGAAGTCTACCAGGGCGGACAGCTCCCTCGTGCGGTCGCCAGTCCCAGCGATGCGACACATAACCAGCATCGGGTCCTTGACCTGGAACGTCAGCTTCTTGCTGCCGAACAATCAGCTCGCCTTCGTTAGCCCCAGCAGCCTCTTCTTCCAGTCGAGATTGATTACGGCGTGCTTCAGCAGGCTCTGACCGATCACCGCCTCGAACCCGACCTCTTGGGGGAGGTCTATTGCCGCGAACTCCACCTTTTCAAAGGATAGACCGCCTATCTCCACGGCCTCCACCTCGAAAACGACCGTCTTGCTGAACCCTCCGGCTGTCATCAGAGTCCGAGCGTTAGGCGGGCCGACCGTTTCGTGCTGGAACGCCACCTCCGGGTGACCGAAGACGTACGCATCGCCCTTGGGGACGATGCAGTACTCGTACGCCGGGTCCACGAGCGCTCTGTACTCCCGGATCCTGGAGTTGGACCCTTTCACCCTGACGAAGAGGGAAGGGAACCTCCCCAACTCGAACTCTGTCAAAGGAGCATTGGATAAGGCGCTTCACCGGTGTAGAATATGCAGATGTCGGGGTACTTCATCAGACCAGATCTGAGTCTGAATCTATCAACGTCCTGACCCACCACCCTTCCCTTGGTCGGTTGGGAGTTGCCGTCCCGGGCGGTGACCAGAATCGCCACCCACCGGCTCTTGTACTTCCCGGCGATCTGTTCGAGGGTGAGCTCCTCCGGCTCGTTTCCACCCTGAGGCTGGCCCCCACTCAAGCTGCGTCAACCCAAGCGGGCAGGCATGACATCATTCGTTGCGCCCTGCGCTCGAGAGCCTCTTAAGGAGTTGCCGATAGTTAGAGAGCGTTCCTCTCCATCCTCAGCCGTCAACGAGTCGCGCGCCTAGCTCTGCAGCAGCGTCAGGGCCTTGCTCACTGCGCCCTGGGCTAGGAACACCCTGAACGAGTTCCCTGTGCCCGTCGTGAGCGGAGTCGCGCCTTCGACCGCCTTCGCGGCTGCCCCTTGGATCGTGCTGGTCGTGAGGCTCTGCCCGACGAGATACGACTCTGCGGCCGTCGCTCTATGTGGTGCGACGTCGACCCCTCCCAACACCAAGCTGGCGGCGGAGATGGTACTGCCGTTCATGGTCAGCACAGCCGCTGCGCTCGCGAGTGCGAAGTCGAAGGACTGCCTTGCGCGGACCTTGTACCAGGAACTCACGGAGTTGGCAGGAGGTGCCGGGACATGAATCTCTGTGACCATCTCGTTGTGCTGCAACGAATTCTCCTTTACCTTCCCGCCCACTATGGCCACTCCTGGGAGGAGCTGGCTGATCGGCATGTTTGTGGTCCCGTTCGGGCCCTGTACGGTGACGTCCGCGTTCAGCGCGAAATATGCCACCGGCGTGTCGCCAGGGTTGACTGCGAATGTCAGCCTGCCGCCGAAGATAGACTGGTAGTATCTGTTGTCGCCCAAGACGCCATAACAGACGTTCCCGCCGTTTTGCCAGCAAGGATAATTGTTTCTCAGATACCAGCACCATGTATCTTGGATGATGTCCCCTGCCGCGGTTGCCTGGTTGCGGATCTGGGGGGCGGCCACGGTAGCTGCGGCCTGACTGAGAACTGCGTAGTACTGCGCGATGTTTGGATCGGTCGCTATGGCTGAAATCGGTGTAGTTGCGCCGATTCTGAGTCCGTCTGTGGCATCATACTTTATGTAGTTCAGAGGGAGGCTTGAGATGTCGACTACGTAGTTCGGGGTCTTGTACGTCACCCCGTTTTTCATCGTATAGAGGAGATCTGTGCCGCCCGACACAATCCTAGCTTGGTCGCCATACTGTGTCAGAAGGGAGACCGCCTCCGCAGGCGTGCTCGCCGTGAGCAGGCCGAATTTTGGTACTTCGTTGTTGCTACTCAATTTCTCACCCTCTATGATGTCGTGCTCGACGACGTACTTGATGCGCCATTGGGGTTGCTATTCATCCATTGTATCGCCTCTACCACGTCCTCGATGCGGATAGGAGTCTTGTGGAACCTGTAGCCGCCCAAGGCGTTGCTGAGGGCGTTGATGAAGGAGATGTCGGCCGCGATTATGCAGTTCTCGCCTATCCCTGTCGCGCCGAATGGGCCAGTGGGGTCGATGTTCTCCACGGGGATCACGTTCGCCGAGTCTGGATTCTCGTATATTGTAGGAATCTGGTAGTCATGGAAGTTCGGGTTGAGCCAGCTCCCTGAGCTAGGGAAGCCGGGCGTGACGGTGACATTCTGGCTGGGGTCGTTCAATAGCTCTTCGAAGAAGGCTGAGCCAATCCCCATCACTGAGCCGCCCATCATCTGGTGTATGGCGCCCTTGTAGAAGATGGTCCTGCCTAGGCCCAATGCGAAGGTGTGGCTGATGACGTGCACTACTGCGGTCTCGGTGTCCACCTCTACCTGGGCGAACCTCGCACCGGTCGACCTGTATGCTACGTTGAATGGGATCTGCCATACCCCGAACCCCTTTATCGAGCTCGTGAGTAGAGCCGCTGCGTCATTGAACGAGATGCTGTTCGATGGGTTCGTCGTATCATAGATCGTGTCGTTTCCGAAGGCGAGGTTGTTTGCGTTCGCGTTCAGCTTGCTCGCCACTATTGGGAACCACTGGTTCTTGAGGTCCTCAACGGCGTAGAGGAGGGAGTGGGAGTTGTGCGTGGACTGGCTTCCTGCTGTAACGCTGGCATTGGTCGTGTACATCGTGTCTGACTGTATCAGTTTGACGTTGGCCATCGAGGTGAGGCCGAGCGCCTCTGAGGCGATGAGCGGGAAGGTTGTGTTGCCGCCGGCTCCGTGGTCAGTGAGGCCGATGTACACGGTGACTGTCCCGTCGGGGTCGACCTGCACCTGCGATGTGGACGGCGGGAAGGGAGAACCCTTCGAGGCGTTTTGGATGCACATCCCTACACCGACCCTCTTGGTGCCGTTGACAGAGCTGGGAACACCCCATCCCTTCCATAGGTTGCTCCAGCCGAACGCTTGCATCGCTTCCTGAAGCGCCTGTGGCTGTGCGATGGTAGTGTATGGCAGGTTGGCGAACGGCTCGACCGGATTCGGAGCTTGCCTCATGTTCTTGAGCCTGAACTGAACTGGATCCATGTTGAGCTTGTGCGCCAACTCGTCGATGGCGGACTCCATCAGGAAATGACCCTGCTCTTCGCCGACGCTCCTCATGGCCGCCCCGTTCGAGTAGGCGTCGGTGGTCACAGGGATGCTGTAGAAACGCATGTTAGGGCAGTTGTATGCGTTGTAGAAGTCGCCGACCGCGTCCGCTCCCTGGGCGCCGCCGCGTCCTCCGACGTTGGCTGTGTACACCCCGTCGATGGCTACTAGAGTGCCATCGTTCATCGCACCCAGCCTGAACGTAGCCGACAATGGCCATCTATTCGTGGTGGTACGGGCGTGTGTAAGTCTGGTGTGGACGAATTTCACTGGAGCGCCTATCTTCTGCGCAAGTACCGCAGCCAGGACATACTCCTCCCCGGTCGACTTGTTGCCGAGGCCGTTGCCCAAGGCACCGCCGTCCTCGTAGCCACCCAATGAAGTGCTGACCCTCACGTCTGTAGCTGGGATTGCGAAGTAAGCCGCCAACTGCTGCTGGACAGCCCATGCGAACTGGGTGGAGGCGTTTACAGTCAACTGGCCCCCTGACCAGTAGGCTACTGCTCCTCTAGGGAAAATCTCGAAGTGCTGTTGTATAGAGGTACCGAAGGTGTCTTCGTATACGACGTCCGCGTTCGCAAGCGCGGTGTCGACGTCACCCAGATTCAGGGTGAGCGTCCCTGACGTAACAGCTCCGTTTTCGCCTACGCCGCCACCGGGGACGTTACCGCCCGGCCAAAGCTGCGGGGCGCTTGCCTGAAGCGCCTCCTGCGCGTCGAAGACGTAGGGGAGTTGTTCGTACTCTACCTTGATCAGGTTCAGGGCGTCCACCACCTCGTTGGCGGTGGGAGCGGCTACTGCCGCCACGGGCTGACCAGGGTACAGCACCTCGCTACTGACCAGCGGCGGATAGGCTCTGGCCCCAATGCCAAACAGGGCACCGACCGGGAGGTCAGACTCCACGAGAGTCACATATCCGGCAGCCTGAGCCGCACTGACGTCTATGCTCGTCACCCTGGCATGAGGATGCGGCGCAACGAGGAAACCAGCGTACCACATGGTGCTTCGTCCGATATCGCCGGGACCTATGTCAGGGGTGTATTTTCTCTGACCAGTCACCTTCGCGTATATGTCCCGCCTTGTGACGGCCTGGTTGCCCACCAGATTGAATTTAGCATTGGGGTCCAGGTTGTTCAGTCCGCTGCTCTGGGGTTTACTGCTCATTACGCGCTACCTCCCTGAAGATTCTGAGCCGCCAGCTGTATGCTGGCGATGATTCCGTCATAGTTTCCGCACCTGCAGAGATTCCCACTCATCCCGGCCTTGATCTCGTCCAAGGTGGGGTTCGGATTGCTTAACAGCAGGGCGGTCGCAGACATGATCTGTCCTGGTTGGCAACCGCTGCATTGCCCGCCGTCTTCCTGTACCCAAGCCAACTGCAGAGCGTTGAGGATTTGGCTTTCAGTACTGGAGGGAACGTTGTATCCCTCGACTGTGGTAATCGAGTGCCCCGCTGCACGATACGCGGGGTATGTGCATGACATGTAGGCCACTCCATCAATCAGGACGGTACAGCCCCCGCATTCCCCTCTGTTGCAGGGCCGCTTCGTACCTATCAGACCAAGGTCATCACGAAGCACGTTGTTCAGCATGTCTCTCGGCTCCACGCTCACTTCGTAGCTCTTTCCGTTTATGTTCAGTGTGACGGTCTGGGAGGCAAACGGGTCAGAGTTTGACGTTGCGGGGAGGTTCTCAGTCGGATTCTGAACCACGGTAGTGCTGTTGCCGGTGCTCAGGGCGATTCCACCCAGGCCAATGACCCCGGCGGAAATTGTGCTTGCCTTCAGAAATGTTCTCCTATTCATCTTAGAGTCCAACGGTGTGGACTCTGATTCTTCGCTGTGGGGCTGCTTTGCAGTAGAATCCTTCTCTCCCATGTCTAACGGACGAGGGTGGGCGGGTATAAAGCATTTGTTTCCGCACCGGATTATCTTAAGATATATGAGATATCGTCAGTCGGGTTCCCCGCAAGACGATGACGTCCGTTGCGTGGTGCCAATTGAGTCCTGCATAAAGTGGAAGGATGCGCGCCTTGTTTGGAGCGCCTGGCAGCACAGCTAGAGAGAAAACTGATTGATCGGATGACATGCCACGCCAAGTAAACAAACCGCGGTTTGTTTTTTCGAGTAATGGTTTCGCATCTAGGCTGGCGCCTCCTCCCTCTCCAGGGATGAAGGGTCCGCCAGGGCGTCCATCTGTGGCGTCCTCCTATAGTATGCCTTGACCGGCGTCTTCAGGTCCAGGGCGCCGTGGGGTTTGATCGTGTTGTACCATTCGACGCAGGCGTCCACCGAGGGGAAGAACTTCAGCTTCTTCTCGAGGACGTCGAACCACTTCTCTATCCTGCCGTTGGTCTGGGGGTGGTTGACCTTCCCCCGTATCTACCTGATGTGGTTCCTGAGGAGGTATCCAACGAACTCGGTCAGCCCCTTCTCCCTCTTCTTCGCCTCGACAGCGTAGAAGGTGGAGCCGTGGTCGGAGAGGATCGACTTCGGCCTCCCGCGCCCTCCTATGGCCCCGTCCAGGACCTCCACCGAGTAGGGCGAGGTCAGGGTCGGGTCAGACCCCGTGTCCTGTGATGAACCTGGAAGCGTCGTCTTCGTAGGCGATCAGCCACCGCCCCTTCCAACGAAGGTCCTTGACCTCGTGCCAGTCCACGTGCCAGAGGGAGTTCGAGTACTCCCTCTCGTACCTGACCCACTTCCGCCTTATCCACCTCTTCCTCGAGGGGGTGACCAGGCCGCCCATCTTCAGGACCCGGTGTATCCTGTCGTGGTTGATATGAACCCCGTGGTCATCCTCCATCATCCCCTTGAGGTAGACGGCGTTGACCTGTACCTGCCGTAGGCGGCGAAGACCGTCCTCCTCTCGTCGTCGCTGATCGGGATGCTCCTCCTCCCGCCCCTCTTGAGAGACGACACCTCCCCGTTGTCCTTGTAAAGGGCGCAGAGCTGCTCCACCCTCCTCCTGGACACCGAGAAGTGGAGGGCGATGTCCCTGCAGCTCTCCCCCCTCTCCCTGGCCCTGACGATGTAGCGCACCTTGCGCTCGTCAAGCTTCACTTTCTTCCTGTAGCGCCTGACTGCGCTCCTCCAAAACTCCTCCAGCCTATTCTCTGGTACCAGCTTGCGAAATAGTTTCTCGAAAAAAGTTACCTTCTTTCTGAAGCGACGTGCAGGGAGCCGTTCCCTCAGATGGCCATAATCGTCCTCAAAACAGCCGATAGAGTCTGTTCTGAGCTCTCCCGAACTGCGAAGGTCGGCCTTAGGGCGATACTACTGGCCAGAGGCTGGTCAGATAGGCTTGATGTGGCATCTGGAAGACGGGGAAGAGGGATTGGCACGCCCTGTTGTTGCTTTCTGCATTTTCCTATGGGGGGCTTCTAAAAACGCGCTGCGGCATTCAATCAACGGGAACTGACATGGGTGGTCCTATCCTTCCCGCCCGTGCCGCGTCCTATGAACAGCGTCAGAAAGGTCCTGAAATCCGAGTACACGGGCCGATTCCCCGACGGGGGCAGGCTCGGCAAGGTCGCGAAGCTGGTGGACTGGGAGGCGTTCAGACCCGCCCTCGAGCCCCTCTTCAAGAACACCGGGGAGGTGAGGCCCCACGAGGACGTGGCCCTGATGACGAAGGCGATGGTCCTGCAGTCTTGGTACGGCCTCGCCGACGAGCAGGTGGAGAGGGACTGCAACGACAGGCTGACGTTCATGAACTTCCTCGGCTACCCGTCGAAGGTCCCCGACGCCAGGACGATATGGCTCTGCAAGGAGAGGATAGCGAAGGAGTCGCGAGCGGAGAGCCAGCCGCAGGCACCGTCTACATTTCAATCAAGCTCCACACCAAGGACGAGCTCGCCAGCGGGTTCATCACGGAGATCGAGGTCACCACAGCGTCGGCCAACGACGGCACCGTGGACCTCTCAGAGAAGGGGGAGGTCTGCGTCAGGGACAGGGGCTACCCGCAGGGAGGCAGGGGCTCCTGCATCAGCATAATCAGGGCTACCAGGGGCCACCCGCTGAGGGAGGAGGACGAGGAGCTGAACAGGTTCCTCGCGAAGGTCAGGGCGCCCGTGGAGCATCCGTTCGCGACGATCAAGAGGGTCTTCCGTTGCGGAAGGGTGCTGGCGACGACGCTCGGCAGGGTGAAGGTCAGGCTCACGTTCGTCTGCACGTGCTACAACCTCTTCCGGGCCCTCGAATTGGCTTCGGCGAAAGGGCGTTAGGCCGGAGGAATGGCGCAGGGACAGAGAGAAGAGAAGGGCGCGGATGCGGACAAGGCACCTAACGGCCTATCACAGACCGAAGACCAACCACGAAATCGAGTCCGACATCGGGCAGACTGCACCAGATCAGTTTTTAGAAGCCCCC
>JAFLZE010000037.1 GCA_029785685.1 Nitrososphaerota archaeon
CAGAGGCGCGGCTCCCTCCCTCGGCACCATTAAGTCGGTCTGTGGTGTCTTTCCTTGGACGAGAGCCACGGGTGGGATTAACACCTCAGCGGCAAAAGCCCTGCTCCGCTGGTCTTGGTTGCTGCCATGGGGCTTCTATTCTACCTCGATTCTGATGTGAACGACCCCTGTTCCCGGCCCATCCGGATCCTCGGGGACAGGGTATGGCTCGCCGTCGTCCGGCGGATCCTGGCCGACGTAAGGAAGAGAAAGGCTCTTCCAAAGGGACTCCACCTTGTTGTCCCAGTGCTCGGAATCCCAGAGGCTCTTGATGCCTCTCCTGAGGTCCTTCTTCATGGAACGCGCCTGGGGGTTGTCGAACGCGCCCGGAGGGATGAACAGGATCTCGCCGATCCCGAACCTGAGGAACCGGCGTGAGAACTCCGCTGCGTTGGCTGCAAACCTATACTCGCTGGCTCCCAATCCGTCCCACGGCGCATGAAGGAAGCCCAACCATCGGGCGAAAGGTGGCCACCAGTCAATCCTCATTGCCTGGTTCAAGTTGAGTTGTTTCTTTAGGCCCAGATACCTGAGGAGGTCTCTGGCGTTCACGAATAGGAAGTCCGAGTCATAGATGAGTCCATAGGAACCGAGGCAACCCGTCAGATTGGGCCAGTTGTGTGGGTCCGGGCTAATCCAAGACCCTGCAACTCCCCTGAACGTGGGGAAGCTGGTCAGAAGGAAGAGCTGCTCCGGCTTGACGTGCCAGGTCAGGTGCTTGTCCGCCTTCTTGACCTGGTTGAAAGTGGCCCTCTCGAAAAATACACGGCCACCATGCGTTATTGACAGGATGTACACGACGTCTCCTAACTCGCACTGGGAAGTGGACCCACGATATTGGAACTTCACCTGCGACCTGAAGCCGTGTATGTAGGCCGACTCGGGGACAATACGGAAGCCAGGTCCATGTTCCGGGGCGAGAGACCCGAAAGAATTGACACCGGAGCTAACCGCTTCGACGATTTCAGGCTCGTCCTTCCCCCTGGCATAGCCCTTATTGATGGCGGTGCGCATCCTCTCCGCGAACTGCTCTTCGAAAGCGACGAAAGCATCGCTCTCGATAGCCTCGGCGAATCTCTGGAAAACTGAGAGCGGGTCGGAACTCAACTCAAGCGGGCACCAGCTGTGACCAGCAGTACGTTCTCGACCGAAGGCCGGGCCATCCTTTCTCTACTTCCTGAACCCCGGACGGACTCTCTGGAGTTCTTCCATCGCTTCAGAGAGCATTCTGGCCAGTTCTGACATCCATCCTGGCAGGGCGTCGGTAAGCGCTTTCAATTGGGTTTCTTCGAGACGGGCGATTGACTTCTGAGAGCCTGCCAGTTCCAGGGCCGCCTTCTTTAGTGAGGGGAGCCTCCTCCTGAAGGGAGGTGGGAGCCTGCCCATTAGCTTCTTGATCTTGGCTACCCGAGGGGGCACCTCTTTCTCGATGTACTCCCTGGCCTCACCGTCGTCAACATGTGGCCCGTAAAGGGCGAGGAAGGTCGGGAACTCTCTTAGGTCGAGCTTACCATTTTCGTATGAACGAGAGAGCATCATTACCAATTCGTAGACCGGCTTGTCGACTATCTTGAGGTCGTGCATGAGCGTCTCGTATTTCGAAAGGTTCCTGGCCTGAGAAGCCAGACTTACGAGAGAAAGAAGGTCTGCCGAGAGGCTCACCATCCAGACAGCGTATTCGTCATAAAGACGGTCCGCCATTCCGATGGGAACTGGCACCGCTGTCTCATCAATGAGTTTGACCAGCCTGCGGCTTGACTCGTTCAGTGCTTTCCGTGCCTTCGCAAGGGAATCGATGGCGTTTAGCGCTCGATGCATCTGCTCGGCGAGTTCTTTCTTTCGTTGCTTCCTTCGTAGGTACAGTTTCAGTCTGTCTGTGAGCACCATCAGCGAACCAACCGCTTGTCCAGCCCCAAGGGGCAGGCTCAGAAGGTCGACCATCGTGGGGAGTCAATAACTCCAGCTCTTAGGAGTTCTGAAGTCGTGGGATGACTACGGTTCGGGGTTTCCGCAGGATTCCGGTAACATCCAGCATGAACGCCTGCAAGCTCGCTGGCATCTGCTCGTACATCTCTCCCATGACAACAAGCAGGGGGACCTTGCACTCGCCGTCAATCAGTAGCCTGATGCCGTTGTCCGCGTACCTGAAGACGATGCGGTCTGGGGAACCCTTGAAGATCTCCTTGGCTCGTTTCGTCGTTAACCCACGTCATAGGGTCAAGATGGAGCATCTGAACGGAGAAATCAAGGATAGGGAACAGAATTTCTGGGGCCTCAAGACCCCCGACTCGCCCATTTTGAAGGGATACCAACTCTTCCACAACTACGTCAGGCCGCACGAAGGACTCGGAGGCAAGACCCCATCAGAAGCGGCGGGCGTCAAAGTCGAGGGCGAGAACAAGTGGCTGACTCTAATTGAGAATGCTTCGGCAAGGGCTAAGAATAACCCAAAATGACGGGCATAGAGTCGAGGGAATAGCGTGAGCGGAGATTCGAGCGATAGGGTCGTCGTATTCATTGATGGCTCCAACCTCGTCCATACGGCTCAGTTCTTCAGGGAAGGATACAGAATCGACTATGCAAAACTCCGCGACAAGGCAGTAAACGGTCGCCGTTTGCTCAGGGTATACTTCTTCGGGTCTGTGCCCCCGAACCCGAACCAAGGACAGATAAAATTCCACACATATCTGAGGGCCATTGGATTCACACTCGAATTGAAGCCCCTTCATGTGCATAATGGCAAATTCGTGGAGAAAGGAGTCGACGTAGCTCTTGTGACGAAGATGCTCGGGAGTCTGCTGCGCTCGAATGCTTTTTCGGTGGCGGTGGTGGTCTCGGGGGATAACGACATGACCGAAGCTATCAGAGAGGTCAAGGGGGTCGGTAAAAGGGTCGAAGTGATGGCGTTCAGGAACGGAATCGGGAAACAGCTCAGAGAAGAAGCTGATGAATTCTTCGCGATCGATGATTTCGCGTCAGAAGTTGAGCTGGCTCCCAAGTCCGAAAGTGCCCCCGTAGCTTAGTAAGGATAGAGCACTGGCCTTCCAAGTCGGAGGTCATGGGTTCGAATCCCATCGGGGGCGTTTCTTTGGTCATGGGACTTCGGAAAGGGGCGGGAGCCGCCCTCAACGGGCCGTTCCTTTCGGAACGTTCCAAGTCCCCGCCCCTACCCGAAGATAATTTTATCACAGGTGGTCAGCGACATTTCGCTGGAGCGGGAAAGCCCCACCGACCTGTTTCTTGTTTAACTGGTCTCACGGGAGGCGAGGATGTTGTTTAAGCTTTATGGATAAATCGTCCAAATTGAGCTTCTTTTCGGCCGAAACTGGCAGTTTCGGGTGTCCAACTTGGGCATGAAAAGCACTAAACGGGTCACCAGAGCAAATGGCTCTGCCAGCATGGAGAGACGTTTAACAGGGAGACGATTTCGCCTCGTGGCCCAATAACTTAACAGCGCCCTTTCCCGACCCGCAACGCGAGGAACTGCTAAACGCCTTACGGCATCAGAGGCTCCTGCACCCCTCTCGGACGCCGCGAACCAGTTCGCATATACCTGCTAAACGCCTTACGGCATCAGAGGCTCCTGCACTGAACACCGAGGCCGAGTGCCTGGGCATCAAGGTCAACTGCTAAACGCCTTCCGGCATCAGAGGCTCCTGCACGCTATGGCTGTGACTGTGCCGCCTCCGATGGTGATCTGCTAAACGCCTTCCGGCATCAGAGGTTCCTGCACGGGGCTATTGTGAGGGAGGTGGCGCTACCAGTCCACTGCTAAACGCCTTCCGGCATCAGAGGTTCCTGCACGCGACCCAGCAGACGCCCCTCGGCCTCCCTCCGTTGACCTGCTAAACGCCTTCCGGCATCAGAGGCTCCTGCACGTTCGTAGACGCTATCGACCCTGCAGCGTTGAAGATCTGCTAAACGCCTTACGGCATCAGAGGCTCCTGCACCTGGAGTACATCGACCACGGAGGGAAGGCCATCGACTGCTAAACGCCTTGCGGCATCAGAGGCTCCTGCACGTCTTCGGGAACTTCTACGCCGCCGTGCAATACCTGGCTGCTAAACGCCTTGCGGCATCAGAGGCTCCTGCACGTCGGCTTGACCTTAGCCTTTACCAACGCCACCTTCTGCTAAACGCCTTGCGGCATCAGAGGCTCCTGCACCGAGGTCCACTTCGGGAAGGGCGACGCGCGGGTCTACTGCTAAACGCCTTGCGGCATCAGAGGCTCCTGCACAGTGCGTGAGTTAGATGCATCGTTCCTTTTATTATGCTGCTAAACGCCTTCCGGCATCAGAGGCTCCTGCACACATCACGGCCCAGAGCGTTGGGAACATCGGGGTCAGCTGCTAAACGCCTTCCGGCATCAGAGGCTCCTGCACACCGCCATCACCGCTTCCTGCGTCTTGAGCTTGTCCTGCTAAACGCCTTCCGGCATCAGAGGCTCCTGCACTTCTAGATGCAGGATACGAAGTCGTCGGCTACGACATCAGAGACGAGGCTCGGCTCAGAAGGGTCCAAAAACTCATGATCGGCTACGGCCACAGGCTGCAGTACAGCATATTCAGGTGTCGGTTGAGCGAAAGGGACGTGGAGCGGATGAAATGGGAGCTGATGGAGACGATGGAGACCGAGGACGACCTGCTCGTGGTGGGCCTGTGCAAAGCGTGCGTCGGTAGGTTGAGGGTGAACGGCTCGCACGCTACCTGGCCCAAGGAGGGCCCGAGCTACGAGATAGTTTGAAATTCAAGCACCGCTGAGTGGGTCGGGGCGGGAGCGGTAGAACGCACGGCGGGCGCGGGGGAGGCTAACGGGTGCTTGATTCCCGAGCTTCACGCCGCACTTGGCAGTGCAGGAGCCTCTGATGCCGCAAGGCGTTTAGCAGACGATGTTTCGGGCGCGGTGTTTGCCGTTTCAGAGGTGCAGGAGCCTCTGATGCCGCAAGGCGTTTAGCAGAAGAGCGAGGGCACTAAGACGAACATCGTCTGAGTCGTGCAGGAGCCTCTGATGCCGCAAGGCGTTTAGCAGCTATTGCACCAGCCACAAAAGATACCATTGGGCGACGTGCAGGAGCCTCTGATGCCGCAAGGCGTTTAGCAGGAGAGTGTAGAATATGCGACAGGGACTGAGACGACGTGCAGGAGCCTCTGATGCCGCAAGGCGTTTAGCAGATGGAGGGATAGGCGGTGAGGTAGTATTGGATGATAGTGCAGGAGCCTCTGATGCCGCAAGGCGTTTAGCAGCTGCTGTCCATCGCCCCTCTCGCCCTCGGCCTGCTCCGTGCAGGAGCCTCTGATGCCGCAAGGCGTTTAGCAGCTCATGTCGTGGTGCTCATGCCCTGCGAAAGCTGGAGTGCAGGAGCCTCTGATGCCGCAAGGCGTTTAGCAGGACCTTCAACGAGCCTTGGGCGGTTTTCGTGTTAGGTGCAGGAGCCTCTGATGCCGCAAGGCGTTTAGCAGATGAACGCGTGCGGGATTACAGACTTCACCCAAGTGCAGGAGCCTCTGATGCCGCAAGGCGTTTAGCAGGGATGGAAAACGACTGACATGGTCAGCCAAGTCTATGCGTGCAGGAGCCTCTGATGCCGCAAGGCGTTTAGCAGGAACGTTGAGCATATCCAATGCGGCATTTTTCCCAATATGTGCAGGAGCCTCTGATGCCGCAAGGCGTTTAGCAGTATATGTGTGGCTCATTGCATTTGGGATTGTTACAGTGCAGGAGCCTCTGATGCCGCAAGGCGTTTAGCAGCTTCGGACAGAGCTGGCGGTGGCCGAGCATCTTCAAGACGTGCAGGAGCCTCTGATGCCGCAAGGCGTTTAGCAGCCGATAGAGACGGGAACGCTCTCTGTCTCCTGTACCGTGCAGGAGCCTCTGATGCCGCAAGGCGTTTAGGAGTCTGGGGCGTCATCTGCCACCTTATGAGATTCTAAGCGCGCTGACAGCCTTACTTCGACCTCTGACGGGGGTCGCCCGGATTCGAGGGTTTACGTGCAAATCCATCCCTTATGCGAGCGGCTCGACTCAATATGCATAAATCGATTAATGGGCCCGCATCAGATGGACGGGTCACGGATGGACGGCTTCGGCGCGCGAAAGTGGTAAGAACTTCTTTAAGCCTGGAGCCGTGGGACGACGGCACTTCGAATGAAGAAACTGCCTCTGTTACGGGTCGCCGAAGTGGCCTTCCTTACTACAATGACCAAGGAATGCGCCAAATTCTACCGAAAGATCGGGCTCGAATTTCCGGTTCGTCCGAACAAGAAACACATTCATTTCGCTGACGTAGGCGAACAATATTTCGGCTTTGCCCACGAAGACAGAGGATTCATGAGCGGGTATGGAGACGAAATGGTCAAGGTCCCTCTGCACGTTGCGTTCGAAGTCCAACCTGACAAGTTAGACGAGTGCATTCGATTCCTGGAGCGCGAGGGTGTAAAGTGCAGCCCCAAAATCGAAAACTCGAGAGGCTGGCACGGCTCTCAACGGGCATGGAGCACATACTTCTCAGACCCGGCGGGCAACATCATGGAGTTGTGGGCGCCACAAAGGCGAACGCGGAATCCGCCTTCGCCGGGGGCGGATTGACCTGGAAGCGAGCTACGCGCTGTCTGATGCCATTGCCCGTGTCGTCTGGTGACGCCACCTGGTCGCACATCGAGCAGAATGCCGGAGTCAAGCCCTTCCTGCCGAACAAGGCACATAGCTTGCCCATTAAAGTTGGGGTCGGCCGGACTTGAACCAGCGGTCTTGGGTAGGTTGGACCTCTGCGCGTGTCAGCAGTGAAACATGACGAACTCGGTTACAAGGGTATTCGAAGCGGAGCTTGCGCGATTGCTTCGACCAGCGAAGTAAAATCCCAGGAGCTCCACGCTAGTAGGAAATTTTTCGCGGTAGGAATTCCTTAATAGCAGGAGCCTCTCTTCGTCCGGCGTGACCCAAGAAGTAGTTGTGACGAGGCGTGGGCAGACTACAATCCCGACGAAGGTCAGACGCAAGCTGGGAATCCAAGAAGGGACAAGGTTGAAAGTGGAGGCGGAAGGTGGCAGGGTCATACTTACGAAAGTGCCGTCCCTCTTCGACTTGGCTGGAACGAGCAAACTGAGCAGGGACGAGGCGTTCGAGCGGCTAGACAGAATGAGGGAAGAAGAGTAATGCTCTTCGACACCAGATACTTCTGGGCAGTGTTCACTTCGAAGAGCCCCGAAGAGACGAGCAGACTGAAGACTCTGCTCGAAAAGTCGAAGTCTGCCTTCGCCTCATCAGTCACGATCTACGAGGTATACAAGCTCACCCTGGCCGGCGAAGGCAGGGCTGTCGCCAAATTGAGAACCGATACCATTGAAAAGGAATTCGACGTGATTGACATTGACAAGGAAATAGCCGAGCAGGGAGCCGAAATCAGCCACAGGCTCCATGTCCCGATGGCCGATGCGCTCATCATGGCGACTTCGAAGCGACTTCGCCTTCCTTGCGTGACTGACGATACACATTTCGCCGAAGTAAAGAAAGTCTGGATTTGAACCGATTCCGCGAAGTTCTAGAGTTACGGGCAGAGCGCCAGACGAGGTAGTCCCGCTGCCAGGCGAATGTGCCCTGTGGGGAGGGCGACGTCCAGACAGAGAACTAACCTGTCCGACCCAAGTTCATGAGCAGGGCTGACACGCCGATGGCGAAGACCTTCAAATGTGGACTTCCGTGACTCGCAGCTCAGGTGAGCAGACGGGAGAGACCAGGTTGAATGGCGATCCGTCCGACTCTACGTCCTTGCACGTGTCGCCCGGGTCTGAGCTAATCGACACTTTCCCTTCCTTCCAAGAGTACTGGGAAGCGACAAGGAAGGCTTGCGGCTCCAGGGGAACGTCTTTCGAGATCAGATGGCGAAGCGGAGGAACGCGGCGAAAGCATACGCTGGGACGGCGAAGTAGACGAACTCGTGCTTGAGGAACCCCCACCCCTTCCCCCGCCAGGCGTAGTCTATGGTCAGGTCGACCATGAGGCAGTCGACGGACACGAGGACCGTCCCGGCGAGGCCGGTCCAGAGGAGGCTCCATACAATCTGCACGAAGCCCAAGAGCACCAGAAAAGCGACGCCGATGTAAGCCAGGGGGAGCCCCACGAACAGGAATCTCCTGTGATGCAGGCGGTGCCGCCCAAGGAAGAATGGCATTGCGACCCCCCTCTGGAACATGGCGTTGCCGAAGCGGTCCAGCGCAGACGCCACGGCGACGACGGCAAAGAACCCGACCGTGACCCCGAACAACAGATGAGTATGGATGGCTAACACTCAGCACGCCCCCACGTTGTATGAGGGACTCCTGTGCTTCTATAAAGAGTTACCAATTCAGGTTCTGTTAACTCTCCGGCTTACGGGTCAGGGCGTTAAGCGTCGGCTCAATCCCCAATCGCGATGCCGCAAAGTGGCCCGCATTCGAGACAATAGGAGTGGAAGGTGAGATGAGGGCCTTTGTCAATCAGGCCAAGCGTTTCCCCAAAATACTCCTCATCCCTCTTGATTTCCCGACCGCATCTATGACACACATGTGGTATCCTCGCCTCTCGCCGGATGAGATATTTCGCCTTCTCATATTTTCCCATGCCCTCTTACTCCCATAGGAACTGACTTTGGGGTGTTCTGGATTAGGGTTCTTTGGCGTTCTCGTAGCAACTAGCGGATGAACTCTCCAATCTTCGCTAGCGCGACTGTGTTCCACATAGTGAAGCCAAGCACCCAAATGACCTCGGAAGTCAGGTTGGTTTGCCGACGACGAGTCAAGTGGTAAAATATCCTCATCAAGGCGCCTTGCGAAACGTGGGGAGTAAGCCAGTTCCTGATTCTTACGACCTCTTCTTCTACGGAGTGGTCTTTGGTGTCTAGGCATCGAACCGCGACACTCTTGGTAAATTCAGGTGCGTCTTCTGGTATGTCGAAGGAGTATCCATTCATAAAGAGGAAATAGGACGTTGCAACTAGCGACGTCCGCTTGTTCCCGTCCGCGAAGGGGTGGAAAGAGATGAAGGAGTAAAGGATCGCCGATGCCCTCGTCTCCAAGGTCGGGAACGGTATTATCCTGTGGGTATCCGTCCTTGAGAATTCGATGCAGGCGTCAATCATCCCCTTGGATGTACCGTATCCGCTCACGCCTCTCTGTCGAATTATGATGTCGTGGATGTTCTCGATTTCGTCGCGCCGTGGATAGATGAATGGGTCGGTTTGTGTC
>JAFLZE010000038.1 GCA_029785685.1 Nitrososphaerota archaeon
ACGTCGTCAGGAAGTTGCACGGCGCTGACCACCTCGGGGCTTCGAGCATGTGGGCGTGGCAACTCGAAAGGGCGTTGGGTGCCAGCGACAGGCTCGGCTTGGAACGGTTCAAGACGATGCAGAACCACTATAACCTTGCCTATCGCGAAGAAGAGAGGGAGATGATACCACTGTGCAGGGACGAAGGGATCCCCCTCATCCCATGGAGCCCACTCGGCAGGGGGTTCCTTACGGGAAAGTACAGGCGCAGGGCAAAACCCACCAACATAAGGTACCGCAAGGACGGGTATCTGAGCACGAGGTACTTTAGGGCGGAAGACTTCGACGTGGTGGAGAGGCTCATAGAAGTGGCGAAGGCGAAAGGGGTCAAGCCGGCTCAGGCAGCGCTGGCCTGGCTCCTTGCCAAGAAAGACGTCGCATCTCCCATCGTAGGCCCCACCAGAGTAGAACAGCTGGAGGACCTGGTCGAGGCCGTGGACGTTCGCCTGAAGTCTACAGAGGTCAGGCGGCTGGAAGAGCCGTACAGGCCACATTCGGTCCTGGGACACCAGTGAAACCATTGCATAGGGCTTAAGACCCACTACGGGACTCGCGCCGCGAATGTCTTTCTCCGCAGACCTCGCTTGGGAGAGGGTCAAAACCCTGGCGCCGTTTCCCAAACACCTGGATTCGTACTACAGGGACATTCTTTCACAATACGAGGCAGCCCAGAACCTCGCGACCCTGGCCAGATCAAAGGGACACGACCCGACCGACTCGGTGGAAAGCAAGACGGTCTTCGACTTGGCAGACAGAGTCAACCAGATGCTCCGACTCGACCAGTTCGAGGGGCTGGTCGACAGGCTGCGGGAGCTCCTCCACACGACGACGAAGGAACGGGCCGCGCTGACCATATCACAGGAGATAGCGCTCGGGAAGTTCGGAGCCCTCGAAAGACACGAGGCACTGAGCTACGGGGTCAGGGCAGGGCTTGCCGTGATGACCGACGGGGTCACGGTGGCTCCTCTCGAAGGGATATCTGCCGTGACGATAAAGCAGAACGACGACAACACCGATTACGTCTCTGTTTCCTACGCCGGTCCCATGCGTTCGGCCGGAGGGACAGAAGCGGCTTTCTCTCTCGTCATAGCAGATGTGACTGCCAAGAAGCTTGGGCTGAGCAACTACAGGGCCCGCCAGGAAGAGATTGACAGATTTGCCGAAGAGTTGAGGATTTACGAACGCGACGTCGGCAACTTCCAGTACAAAGTTACCGACGACGACATCAGACGCGCCATCTCGAACATGCCAGTCGAAGTTGACGGCATAGAGACAGACCCCATCGAGGTGGTCGTCCACAGGAGCCTGAAGCGGGTGACCACTGACAGGCTCAGGGGCGGGGCCCTCAGGGTCCTCAACGACGGCGTGATAGGTCGCGCCAACAAGCTCTCGAAGAAGCTGGCGAGCCTCAACATCGTAGGGTGGGAGTTCCTGTCCCAACTGAAAGGAGGAACCCAGCAGACGACCAACGAGACCGAGAAGGCAGGGGCACACTTCGAAGAAGTTATTTCAGGCAGGGCCGTCCTTTCGATGCCCAGGAGCAAGGGAGGGTTCCGGCTCCGATACGGGAGGTCGGTCAACACGGGCCTCTCGACCATAGGCATACATCCGGCGGTGGCGACCCTGCTCGACTACCCGGTGGTCACCGGGACCCAAGTGAAGGTGGATATGCCCGGTAAGGCGGCCACGATAGCGTTCGTCGACTCGATCGAGGGTCCCACCATACTGACCAAAGACGGGAGCGTCGTCAGGGTATCGACAACGAGCCAGGCCGAGGGATTGCGCGACATCCTCTCAAAAATCATAGACCTCGGCGACGTTCTGGTGAGCTATGGGGACTTCCTCGAGAACAACAAAGCGATGCCGCCTTCTCCTTACGTTCCGGAGTGGTGGAACCACGACCTAGTGAGGGCCATGGCAAGCATGCCAGGCGCTCAGCGGCTTCTTGACGCGGCGGGGATTCCAGCCACAAGGATCAAGGACCTGGTAGCTTCCCCGCTTGCGACCCCGACAGCCGCCGAAGCGATACTGATTTCGAGGGCATTGGGCATACCATTGCATCCATCCCACACGCCGCGCTTCGACCGAGTCAATGCCAACGACCTCGCCGAGCTCAGGAAGAACTGCAGAATCAACGGTTCGGCCGTCGTCATCATCGTCTCCGTCCCACACATACGATGGGTTCTCAACACGTGCCTCGTCGAGCACAGGATAGACGGCGACCTGGCATCTGTGGAAGGGGAGCCTGGGCTGATACTACGGACGCTGCTCAGGCTCGACGAGCCAGAACAGGTCGTACCAATTGACGAGCCCGACTACATCAAACGCCTTTCGGGGATCGAGCTTGGGCGCCAGAGCACGACAACCATAGGCATCAGGGTCGGAAGGCCGGAGAAGGCGATGGTGAGGAGGATGAAACCTCCGGTCCACGTGCTCTTTCCCGTCGGCTATGAAGGCGGCCCCATGCGCGACGTGTTCGCAGCCGCCAAGGCCCAGAGATCAGAAATCGAGGTCGTCAACTTATACTGCAGGAGCTGCAAAGAGAGGAGGCTGGCGACCAAGTGCGAAGTTTGCGGGGACGCCACCGATTCGTTCATGGCGTGTCCGAAGTGCGGTGCCATGTCTCAGGACACCGCATGTCCCAACTGTCGAGCAAAGACCCTCCCATACTCCAAGATGAATTACGACTTCAGGTCGAGGCTCGAAGCCATCAGGGCGAGGATTCCGCACAACCCTGCCAAACCCGTGAAAGGGGTGCGGGGGCTCACGAGCGTTACCAAGTTCCCCGAGGCCCTAGAGAAGGGAGTCATCAGGAGTAGACACGACGCCTACGTGTATAAGGACGGCACCCTGAGAATCGACGCGACCAACGAGCCGCTCACTCACTTCCGGGTGACCGACGTGAAGGGCGACATACCGACTCTCATCAGGCTTGGTTACTCGCATGACATGACCGGCGCCCCACTCGAGAGGCAGGACCAGATACTCGAGCTCAAGCCACAGGATATCATCGTCCCCGCCGACATTGGGGGCGACCTTGTCAAGATGGCCCAATGCGTCGACGACGAGCTCCAGAACCTCTATGGCCTTGACGCTTTCTATTCGGTGAGGGAGCCCAAAGACCTCTTAGGGAAGATCGTCATCGGCCTCGCTCCGCATACGTCTGTGGGCGTCGCGGGAAGGATAGTTGGATTCTCAGCCACCGAGGTCTGCCTGGCGAACCCCTATTGGCATTCTGCAAAGAGGCGCGACTGCGACGGAGACGGCGACTCACTCCTGCTTCTCATGGACGTCCTGATCAACTTTTCTCTGCAGTACGTTCCTGCCCAGATAGGCGGGTACATGGACACCCCTCTCCTGATTCAACCGGTCATCCTCCCTTCAGAGGTCGACGAGCAGGCCCACAACTTCGACATCGCACCCAGCTATCCTCTCGAGTTCTACGAGAAGACCCAGAGCACGCCCGCGGCGGCGGCGTTGGCACCTCTGATAGAGCGGATCGGTTCGCGGCTTGAAAACGATACCCAGTTCTACGGCTACGGTTTCACGCACCCCACAAGCGCCATCACGATAAGGCGCGCCCGCGGATCTTACTCGACCCTGCGCACCCTGAACGAGAAGATTTCGAAGCAGATCGAAGTCGCGTCACTGGTGGAAGCCGTGTCAACAAGAGACGTTGTCGAGTCGATAATCAGGACGCACCTCATCAGGGACATCATGGGGAACGCGAAGAAGTACGCCACCCAGGCGTTCAAGTGTAAGAGCTGCGGTCTGACACTAAGGCGACCTCCACTGGCTGTCAAGTGCCCCAGTTGCGGCGGGGAAATCAGGGGAACCCTTACTAGGGCGTCGGTCGAGAAATACCTCTACATCGCCCAGAAACTCGCCCGAGATTACGACGTGGATCCCTATCTGAGGAGCAGATTGGACATGCTACAGAGGGAGCTGGACCAGCTATTCCAGGGGCCTAGGAAAGCAGACCAGCTGGAGTTGACCGAGTTCCTGAACCCGGCCTAGCCAAACGAATATGCCGGTGAGTCTCTGAAGGAGTACTTGACTTTCTGGAAGCCCTTCCTCATCTCCTTAATCCTGGACACCACCTCTTTCTTCTTCGCCCCTTGCATCCCTAGGTGAACCAGTTCGGCCACCTCCTTCATCTCAGATCTTCCCATCCCCAGGCGTGTGAGCTCTGCGACTCCAAACCTGATGCCGCCCGGGTTGGTATAGTGCCTACCCGCCTGAAGGTCGCCGGGGATGGGCTCCCGGTTGCATATGACGTTCTGTTCCTCCAGGAGCTTTTCGATGACACCGCCGTCCGCGTACCTGGTCACATCAAGGACCACCTGGTGAGACTTCGTGTATCCGCCCTTTTCACCCAGGACCTTCTCGCCGAGCTCGGCTAATCTTTCTGCCAGGGTCTGGGCATTGACCACCACGTCCTTCGCATATCTCTTTCCGAACTGCAGGAACTCGGCGAAGACCATGGCCTTGGCCGCGACATGGTGTAGGTGGTGGTTGCTCGTTGTGCCTGGGAACACGGCCTTCTTCAGGGGCCCGGCTAGTTCGGCGGTGGACGCGATGGCTCCTCCCTGGGGTCCGAAGAGAACCTTGTGGGTGCTGAACGTCATCACCTGAGCACCTTCGCGCAAGGGGTCTTGGAACTGTCCTCCGGCTATGAGACCAGCCACATGAGCGGCATCGTAACAGATGGTCCCGCCCTTGTCATGAATCGTCTGCTCCAGCTCCTTTACAGGGTGGGGGAACAGGAAGAGGCTGCAGCCGAACATGGCCAGCTTTAGCGAAGGCAGAGCCGCAATCCGTTTCTTGGTCTCGTCAACGTCGATATTCATCTCTTCTTTGTCGAAAGCGAAGTACGACACGTCGAGAGAGTGTACAAGGCCTGCCGTCCCACCGAAGTCTTTCTTCCCATGGGAGATGTGTCCCCCGTTGGGCACCGAGAGCGCCATCAACATGTCACCGGGACCACTAAGCGCGCTATAGACTGCGAGGTTAGCGTTAACTCCAGATACGGGCCTGACGTCCATGTGGTCCGCCTTGAAGAGTTTCTTCCCGAGGGCGATGGCCTGCAGCTCTATCTGATCGATATACCGGCATCCGGCATATACCCTCTCTCCTGGCCACCCTTCGGCATAACGATGCCCGAGGTCCGAGGACAGCGCCCTGCGGACCGGCTCCGACGCCAGATTCTCACTGGCTATCATGGGGAGGCTTTCAGAGAACCACTTTTCATGAGAACGGACTTTGGCGACTACCGATTTGAACTCCGTTTCGTAAGAAGGCATGAGGACGCGAACTCTCCCACGTTAATTATACATTTGGAGCGGCGACAGCCGTGCAGATTCCGTTTATACCCAGACGGGGCAGGGTCTAACAGCGTGACATGTCGTCACCAGGAAACCAGAACCTCAGCATCGAACTGACCCACGTGAGCAAGTCCTACGGTCGGGTCCCCGCCCTCAGCGACCTCACCTTCGAGATCCCGAAAGGAGGACGCTTCGCCCTCCTGGGTCCTAACGGGGCAGGCAAATCCACAACGCTGAAACTTCTCGTTGGTTCTCTAAGGCCCGACGTGGGATACGTCAAGGTCCAGGGTGTCGCTCCTGACAGCAGGGAGGCGAAGTCGTTGATCGGTTATCTCCCTGAGGACGCCCTTCCTTACAGGATGCTTTCGGTAAGAGAGAACCTGGAGTACATCGGAGCGCTCAGGAACGTCCCCGAACTGAAGGACCGGGTCGACTTCCTGCTTGACGAGCTCGATTTGGGACAATACGAAAAGGCAAACGTAGGACGGCTCTCCAGAGGCAACACCCAGAAGCTCGCAATCGCGCTGGCCCTAGTCCATTCCCCAAAGGTGCTGCTCCTGGACGAGCCTCTGAACTATCTGGACATACCGACCCAGGAGAAGGTGATAGGTCTCCTAGACAGGCTGGAAGGCACCCACCTAGTCTCAACCCACATAATGTCAATCGCCGACAGGCTCACCGACAGCGTCGTCATGATCTCCAAGGGAATGTTCCTCTGGGAGGGAACAATCGAGCAGCTGAGGAAGAATGGCGCACCAGACGAACCCATAGAAAAAGTGGTGGCGAGGATGATGACCGGTGCTACCTAGGCTCCTGAAATTCATCGTCAGGACCAGGTTCTCCAGACCGCTGTTGATTCTGCTCTCGATACTCGTGACCTACGAAATCGCGATATCGTCTGTCGTCCCGCCACAGAGCGAGAATCTCCTCCTGAGCTACTACGGGACGGGTATCATAGCGTTGTTGCTCGCGATGGCCCTTGCCACGGGCGGAGTGATGGTCCTGAAATCTGACCGGGACTACCTCTTTACTCTCCCGCTGAGCTCCAGAGACCTCTCGCTCTCCATATTCTTCTCTCAGTTCATCGCATTCGGGATTACCATACTGTTCATGTTCGTCTATCTGTCGCAGTCCCTCGCCTCCGCATTCCTGATAGCCGATCTGACCGCGCTCGCGATGACATTTACATCACTCGGAATAATCGCCACGTCCCTACCGACGAAAGTGCGGACTGCCCTCGCGGCCGTCATGGCGGTCTGGACGCTGTCCGGCATCGCGGGATTCCCCATCTCGCCCGGGGCGGCGTTCAACGGAAACGTGATCTCCGGGACGGCGACTCTCGTCCTACTCGGCATCGCGACCACAGCCGCAGCTTTCAGGAGCCTGTCGACAGTGGAACTCGACATGATGAAGAACCTCGTGAGGGCTTCCTCCACGGAGATCAAATCGCAAATCAGCTATGCTGGGAAGAGCCCGGTGGGAGCCATATACTCGATGAACCTCTCAACGCTGTCGCTTGCCGGCAGGATGAACATGGCCGGGGCTTCGAGATATGTCTCGAGGCGCGTCAAGACGAGATGGGTCGTCACAGTGGCAGCCGTAGGGGCAGTGGCGTACTTCGCACTCGTGCTCTTCTATACCGGCCCGCCGTCGGCGTTTGTAGCAGGGTCGGACTCGTTGCCCGCGGCGATCGGGGTGTCTATCGGCCTGGCGTTCGTTTCGTTCTTTCTCTCCCAGTCAGCGATTACGAACGAGCGAATCTGGCTCTCGCTGACCTCTCTCCCCCCGAGCACTTACTTCCGGCATCTGATTGCTTCGAGGGTCATCTCGCTTCTCCTGATCCTGGCTCCGTTCATGGTCGCCGACTCCGCACTCTTCCTCCTGGGGTACGCCGAAGCACTCGGAGCCCTGGTCGTCGTCGCAACGGTGATACCCGGTTCCTACGTCCTCATGATATTGTGGGCCGCATTCATCGCGCCAATACAGGTGAAGGGGGATGACCTAATGATGGCCGCCCAGTTCAACCTCCGTCAGCTGTCGACCGCGCTCCCTCTGGTGGCTGTCTTCTTGCTCGTCTCCTTGGCGATAGTCCTTCCAATCGTCGCCATCGTCGGTGGCCTCGCGCTAGTCGTGATAGCAGGGGGCCTGAGCATGAGCGGCAGGTTTTGGGGCAGGGTCGTCACGAAACTGACAGAAAGCGGATTCGTCTGACTGACGGCGCTAGGCTTAAGAACTCTCGGGCGGGTCCAAAACCGTAATGAGCAAGAAAGACAACGCACCGATGCCCGCTTCGAGCGCAGGCCTTCTCACTTTCTTCAACGAAGAGACCCAGGGAGTGAAGATCAGGCCAGAGGTCGTCCTCATAGGGTCTGTAGTGCTCATAGCTGTCTCGATTGTCATCAACATCTTCGCGTGATCAGAGCAACACCTCTGCCACCGAATCTCTTGCAAGAAGATACAGGCACCTCTTCGTCCTCCCCTCTGCTTCCAGACTGCTAATCTACGGAGGCCTCGCGGCGCTGGCGATCGCGCTCGTCTCCAGAGGGACGGCAGGGCTCACATCATTCGTCCTCGCCTTCGCGGCGTTCATCCTGGCGTCGACCATAATCGCAAGCGCCCTCCGAATCGCCGACGGGAGGACCATAGCTAACGTCCGCAGGGTCTCGGCGCTACTCCTGGGAGGCGAGATTCTGTGGCTGGTCTTCGGTGCCATGGGGGCCGCATACGCCTGGTTCATTGGGTCCTCGGTGCCGGTCACCAACGCCCTCGTCTTCGGAGCGTTCGTATGCACGGGGTTCGAGTTTCTGATAATCTATGGCGCCTTCACGAAGAACGCCCTCCTGTCCCTGGGGCTGTCGGCGCTCTTCCCGGCCGTCGTCCTGTATGTCATCAGGTCCGATGAAATAGCCAGCCGCCCTGACATCGCTCCGTTCCTCGCTGGGGTGGCCGCCCTCGTTGTCATCTCTGCGTTCCCACTCTACCTGCGAAGGGGAAGGACGAGCCGTGGCTACGACTCGTTGACCCTGTTCCAGGCATTCATGAAGACTTGGACGGCAGGATACGCCGACGAGCTTGAAGCGATAATTGCCGACCACTCCGAGAAAGCGACGGTCACCACCAAGGTGTTCCGTTTCAGGTCAGCATCTGGAGATATCTTTCTCGTCCTCCCGGGGGTCCATCCGGGGCCGTTCCATCCTGTGGGGAGCTACGACCTGCCAGGGGTAGTGACCAGGGAGCTCAAGGACATGGGGCCGGTCTTGACGATGCACAAGCCTGGTGGGCACGAGCACAACCTCGCCACAAGGGCCGACACACTCGAATACGCAGGAGAGGTCAAACGGCTCGCCAAATCTATAATCCCGAAACCAGATTCATCTTTGCTCAAGGGCCCCCTGTCCGCGCAAATCGGCAAGGCCAAGGCAGGTGCGGTTTCTTTCTCCAACGAGGCAATTCTGACGCTTTCGTTCGCCCCACTGGGGTCCGACGACTTGGACACCGAGGTCGAAACTGACCTAGCGAAGGCCGCGGCGGAAGTCGGGTTGGACCTTTCCGTGGTAGACGCCCACAACTCTATCGACCACGTCCTGGAAACGCCCGTCACCGATGACCCAGGATGGACGGCCCTCTTTGCCGAATTGAAGGCAGCGCCGCCACAGCGCTTTGATGTCGCGTACGCTCACTCGAGCGAACTCGGCTTCGAGGGGGGGCGAGACATCACTGAGAACGGAATCGGTATGCTCATGATCAAATCCGGGGC
>JAFLZE010000039.1 GCA_029785685.1 Nitrososphaerota archaeon
AAGAAGACAACTGTCCAATCGTTCGTGAGAGCATGCCATCAGTTCATCTATCTCGAAAACCTCCCTTCACTTTCGCTTATTCGCTTGAAGTCTCCTCCGAACTCGGGATTTATTCTGTAAACACCGTTCTTCGAGAACAGATATCCCTTGCTTTGGAGGAACTTGAGATGATCATTCAGAACCCCTTTTGAAAGGCCGGCTGTCTCGAGCAATTCGCCGAAGGTGACGAAGCCAAGCTCGTTGAAGCCCGTTTTGTCCTCTCTTAGTGCAATGCGTCTTGATTCCTTGTCATAGTAGAGGATGCCCTTTCTCGTCTGAATCCTCATCATCGTGAAAATGATGCCGAGTCTGTTCTTCCTTCGCTCCTCGTCCCTGTCTCCTACATTCTGAAGCTTCTCCCTCTTTCTTTCCTTGTCAGAGAGGGTTCCTCTGGCTTTCCAGGCCTTGGCCATACTTGAAGTATGGTCAGAACCAAGTATAAGACTTTTCATACATACAAGGCATGTATATGCGAAAACCGGAAGCGGAAGATGACCCAGCTGGCAAGTTTATTCCAGCGACGGTCAGGAAGAGGATGTATGTCCTCAACGACATCGTCGAGGAGCTGAACAAGAGAAAGTTCAGAAACCTCGATGAGACTAACCCAACCGACCTCAAGAGTATCATCTCCATAGTCCAAGACATGCACCCAGAGTCCAACTACTACAAGTGCCGCGAATATAGTATCGTGGCGATCAGGATATGGAAGAAGAACAGAAAGAAGTAGACGCCACCCTGGACAGCTTCGCCCAATCAAGGGTGGAGATCCCACAGTCACACTGGGTCATCCAGGAGAACATCTGGTTCATCGGCTCCCTGGCCAAGAAGGTGCGCACCAAGGAATGGACCATCACCGACGTGCGGGAGTTCCTCGAGAGCAGGGGCTACAAGCGCGAGACCGTGAACAGGTTCGTCCGCGCTGTGACGCTGCGGCTCAGGGGGGGCACGGACACCGTCACCAAGGGCATCCCGCCGAGCAAGAAGCCGGAGAGGAGCGAGGGAGCCATGAGCCGCGAGGAGGCCGAGAAGATCGAGGACCCCGAGGCACACAGGCTCGCGAAGGAGTATCTGGACGCGACTGAAGCTCCCTCTGGGGAGGCAGACACGACGTCCTCTACCAGCGCGGTCGGGACCGTCTCCACCAAGGCGACTGGCTCCACCACGAAGAAGGACCACCCCGTCAAGAAGGCGAAGAGGCACGCCAAGGCGACCTCCAACGGAACAGCGGCGGCCACCCAGCCATGACAGACATCACAGACTTCAAAGGGGAAGCCAGGGACAAGATCGACAGCCTCACTGACGAGCCCTTCCCCGACGCGCTCCCCGAGCTTGAGCGGTTCTTCGGGGGACGCACCGGCGGGCTGACCCGCAACCAAGTCGTGTGGTTCGAGATGTATTGGCGCGAGCACGGGACGGCGAAGACAACACAGAGAGAAATCTGGGAAGCGCTGAAGCGGGCTCCGGAGAGGCAGAGGTTCGCCAATCGGAGACCCGCTGTGAGGCGAGAGGTGGTGAGGATTTTCGGGCACAAGACGGTGCGATACAGAGACGTGCGCACAGGCCGCTGGGCGAGGAGGCCCAGGAGGAGATGAGCGTGCGCCGGACCTACTTCGCCAGGCGGAACGACGTCATGCTCGACCATGACTCTGATTCCGCCTTCCGGTTATTTCTCTCAAGGCTGTATCTGGTGCTTCCACTTGTCACCAAGGTCATCATAATGGCGGAAAGGACCCACCACTACCACACCTACATCAGACTCAAGAAGAAGCAGACCTGGGCGAACATCTCCGCCCTGCAGACCTTTTTGGCGAGCGACAAATCCCGTGAATTGGCTAACATGAGCCGCATCTTGGCAGATGCGAATTCGCCTATCCTATTAATCGAGTATGGCCACAGCGTCCCCCACTGGAGGAGGGCCGACATCGTGTGCAACTGCCCTAGGGTTTGGAAACGGAAGAGACTTGCGAATTGTTGGCACCTCGCAAGAGCGAAGGGGCACCGAAGCAAATGGGGTTACCTCTCGACTCGGCTGAAGCAGATGGGGGTGAAGGAGCCGTTTGTGCGTGCATGACTGCCCGCGCCACTACTACAAACTGGACAACTGGCTCAATGGGAAGTGTAGGTGTGGATGCCTGATTACCCCTAACAACGTGCTCAGGATGCTCGGAAACATGCTAGCGAGAAGGTCGCGTGCCAGGTCTGTGCTCTGCATCAACGGCGTGCGGATAAGCGCACACGGGTAGACCGGCTTGTTCCTGTGCACCAAGTGCGGCTGTGTAGTCGACACGGCCGAGGAGTTCGAGCAACACATGAGGGTCTCGCACAGTTCAATCCTTTCCAAGCTGACCAGGAAGGTCTTCAGGCTCTAACGGCTAGCTGTAGTTCTCGGTTCTAAGGGGATAAGCTCAAGAACGAACTGACCACGATTTCTCATTATGACCCTAGAGGAGTGATGAAGTGTAACCCATCTCTAGTGCTATAATTTCGTAAGTGATAAGCGTAAATACAGGTCATTGCATAAGGTTGCTGAAGAGCATGAGCGATGAGTTGGCAGCATGGGTGAAGAAGGAGATGATGTCTGATGACGCCGACGAGTTGAACCGGAACAAGGAACGCGCCAAGGAGTACATCCGGCTCACTTCTGATGGCGGAGTCATAATCACCCGTAGGGGTCTGACAGCTCGGCTGGAGATTGCCCTGTATTACATCGGCCTTGCCTATGCCAAAGTAGCTGGATTACGCGAGGACGACGTCGCGTCAAACAAAGACATTGCGGATAAGCTCGGGCTCCCTGATGGAACCGTGCATCCCAAGATCAAGGAACTTCGAGATGGGCACTACATAGAGCCTGTGAAGGACGGAGTGCATCGAATCAATCCTAGACGGATAAACGAATTGCTGGACGAGGTAACCAATTCGAGGCAGAGCTAGGAGAGGGGTTCTCATGGGAAGATTCAGAGTCAGGCTGGGTGAAGCAGAAGTCGAGTATGAAGGAGAAGACTCTGGTGATAGATTTGACGATGCCATCGAATGGGTTGTGGGTCACTCCAATTCTATGCCCACCCACAATATCAGTCCAGTAACCAAGGCTAAGGCTGAAGGCCAAACAAGAGCACCAGAGAGACCAAGCGAAGCATCTTTGGAGGGCTTCGAGTTGCCGAGCAAAGGGAAACTCGGAAGAATAGAGTTCGCGGCAGACGGCCTCAAGTTTCCACCAACTTCTTTCACGGCCTTTACTATCGATGATGCCATTGGGCTACTGCTTTACGAGCTTGGCAAACCCGTTCGACCCGCAATAATCACCTTCCTATTGACGAAGGGATGGAAGAGAATCACGCCTAACAATGTCAGAGGGAGGCTCACGGGCAAGGGAGCGTCATACATCCTTGCGAAGTATGTCGTCAAAGAAGGAGATGGTTACAGATTGACAGGTCAAGGGAACGAGTGGGTAACAGGGACTGTCGTTAGCAAGCTGGAATCTGACGTTTCATAGATTGCCATTGCTCTTCATGCAGACTCATGGTTCCTCGCTACATAGCTCGATCAGTAATCACTTCGATTCTTCACCAGGAAGTGGTTGCGGCTCGAATCTGTAGAACGGGTCAGAGAGCCCACTTCGTTTTCCCGTCGGTTTGATGACATCAGGATGCAACGTTACTAGGTCTGACATCTTAGCAACACCATAGTTATACGGACTGAATCCGGGATCGAGTCTTCTTAAGAGAAATCCCAACTGGGACCCAGTAATAACGCCATCTTCGCTTGGCCAAGCTTGGGCTGCCTTGAGCAGAAGCTCTCTTCCACTAGCCATCGCGTCTATTGGCGATATTTTCACCGCCAGGGATACCTCACCTAATTCGGGTTGTTGCTCCTCACTGCTTGTGACCTTGCTTGTAGTGGCTTTCTTCCTTTTCGGCTTCGGCGACTCAGGCTCAGGCGGACCTTCAATCTTCTGCTCAAGTGAAGGGAGGTTTTCGAGATAGATGAACTGATGGCATGCTCTCACGAACGATTGGACAGTTGTCTTCTTGCCAAATCCTACAACCTGCAACCCCTCTTCTCTTGCTCGGGTGGCTAGTCGAGTGAAGTCACTGTCGCTTGTGACCAGAACGAATGTGTCAACACCTCCATGGTGCATTATGTCCATCGCTTCAATATTCATTGCCGAGTCTGAAGAGTTCTTGCCCGAAACATAATGAAACTGCTGGACCGGGGTAATGGGGTATTCGCTGAATATCCCTCTCCAAGACTTCAGGCTATCAATCGTCCAGTCACCATATGCTCTTAGGATGTTAGTTCTGCCAAGACTTGCGCAGGAGACAATGACCTTTCCAACTGCTTCTGGGGAGGTGTTCTCGGCATCGATGAAAATAGCTAATCTGGACTCGGGCACAACTGTCTTGTTCTGTTCAGCCAATGAGGAGGCCTGTATCGCTGAATCATCAAAGCCCTATGCATAATTAAACTCTACGAGACTTCCTCTCTACACACACTCACGCGCCCTCCCGGGCTCTCTCTGGCCCGCTCTCGGTCTCGGTCTCTCTCTCGCGCGCACACACGCACAGGCACACGGGGGCAGGCAAGAACAGGCGCAGGCACAAACGAGAGAGAGAGCGCATGCCTTTCTCTCTTTTCTGTGCCCGTGCCAGAATGTATGAAGGGACGAGAACCTAAATCGCTAGGTTGTTCTAAAGAGTAGAGATTTACGCCCCGTGACGCTACCCTCAGGTGTATGAAGAAAGGAGCGATTGCCACTCTGCTCGTGGTGGCGATACTGGCAGGCGCAGGAGCGGGATATCTCACTGGCAATTCTAACCAGCGCACGACCACTTCGGTTTCAACTACAACTGTTACTGCGACGTTCGTTCAAACCACCTCAGCTCATTGCATCGAAACGGGAGTTCATGGCTTTCTCTATGTTCGGGTTGTCTCCGACAACACTAGCATCCCGATAAGCGGTGCGAACGTGACCGTCACTATACTCGACTACTGTGGCTCAGAATATACAATCCCATTGGGGCACACGAATGGCACTGGCTACACTCCATCACCCGTAGATTGGACCGGCGCTCTCCTGGTGGACGTAAGGAATGCTGGCGTAGGACACATCTTCCTCACGGAGACTAGCGGGGCGGTGAGCCTGGCTACCGTCAACCTTCCTTCAGGTCTCACTGTGATAAAGCCGATTGCTTGTTACGGGCTCCCTGCTACATGCAGCAACACGACCACGACCACTACCGCTGCTGCCTATCCTGTAGCATCTGGATGAGCGTCCAAACCCATCTCAATGCACGAGGCATTTTCTTGTCTTGCCGCATGACCTAACCGACCCTGTCTCCGCGGGAAGTTTCCTCTGGCACCACAGGGTGGACTTGTTCCTCCCGGGGTCTGGATGTAGTCTAGTCAGAATAGTGCCTCCCATATCCTGTTTCACTAACTCCAGGTGGTTGCCCTTGAACGGTTTGAATCGATGGCCGAAGTTAAGTATCGGAGCACGGTGTCAGAAGACAATGGACTGCATGCGAGGAGGCATCGCCTCACGTGTGGTGCTTGCAGGGGCGGTTGTGATGATACTCGGTATCTTGATCGCGACTGTCGTTGTGCTGGGTTTTCCCGCTTCAATCGGACGTAGACAGTCCACGTCTAATTCAGGAAGTCCTTGGCCAGATGCCACCTCAACTGTGTCCGCTGATGGGTTGCAGCTGAACGTATCGGCCAACGCGACCGAGATACAAGCCGGTCAAGCAATCAACGTCTCGCTAAGGCTCTCCAACACCCGGGCCGGCGTCCTCTCTCTGCGGAACGCCAGCGACTGGGCCTTCAGAGGCATCCCAATCGCAGTGTGGGAACCTTGCGATGTCATATTGCCGCTCGAATTCCTCGTTCTGAAGGGCAATTACACAGTCGACCAGATCATCGCAGGAGGCAACAACCCGACCCTCAGTTACACATGTCTAGAAGCGACTTCTATCAACCATGTCGAGTTCATGCCGAACAGCGACCTGGCTAACGTTACCGGCGTGTAGATGCCAGGAGCGAAGAGGTGCTGTGGCGACGGCGGGATGCCTGGATAGGAGAAACCGTCGAAGGTTGGCGAATAGAACGTGGGCGAAGCTTCTTGTGGTGTGATCTGGTCCCAGTAGGAGGAGACGAATCTGAGGCGGACCTACTTCGCCAGGCGGAACGAGGCGATGCTCGACCACGATTCGGATTCGGCCTTCAGGTTTTTTCTCTCAAGGCTGCATCTGGTGCTTCCCCTTGTCACCAAGGTCATCATAATGGCTGAAAGGCCCCACCACTACCACACATACATCCGGCTCAAGAAGAAGCAGACCTGGGCGAACATCTCAGCCCTGCAGACCTTTCTCGCGAGCGACAAATCCCGCGAGCTGGCCAACATGAGCCGCATCCTAGCAGGCGCGACCTGTCCGATTCTATTGATCGAGTACGGCCACTGCGTCCCTCACTGGAGGAGAGCCGACATCGTGTGCAGCTGTCCGAGGGTTTGGAGGCGGAAAAAGCTCGGAAACTGCCGCCACCTCACGATAATGAAGGGGCACAAAGCGAAGTGGGGCTTCCTTTCGACACGGCTGAAGGAAGTGGGAGTGAGGGTTTAGTGTGCTCGCATAACTGCAGGTGCCACTACTTCGTGGTGGACCGCTGGTTCAAGGGCACCTGCAGGTGCGGATGCTACATCACCAAGCGGAACCTGCTCAAGATGCTCAGCAACATGATCGCTGGGAGGTCACGAGCTAGGTCTGTCCTCTGCATCAATGGCGCTCAGCTGAGGGCACGCAAGTAGACCATGTTCGTGTGTCCAAAGTGTGGCTGCGCCACTGACACGGCGGTGGAGTTCAAGGAGCACATGAAGGTCTCGCACAGTTCGCCTCTCCGGAAGCTGGCTTGGAAGGTCTTCAAAGTATAGTCCTAAATCAGGCAACCATGCTCAGAAGTTAGTCGGTTGTCGAACACTCCCGATACTGCGATCTGCTCTTTTATACAAAAGTCGTCCAAGCATCGAGTGAAAATGAGTCTCACGACTCGCATGATGTCATACCTCGCCCTTCTCGCCATTCCGCTGCTGTTCCTCAGCACGGGACAGCAGTATTCGACGATGCTAGGGCTGCCAACACAGCAAGTCATGCTGCTTATGGCTGGCGGCTTCATAGCATTCAACGAATGGCATTCGCACGGCCGAGAGGACTAGACATTACCCCCCCTTTAGACTGAGAGTCCCTTCATAGCGTAAGCGAGGTCCATCGGTAACCTTCAGTCGCAGTAGTCGCACTTTATTGAAGGGTGTGGGCCGACCTAGACCGTGGGCTTTTGGGATAGCGTCGTCAGGTTTCGTGAATCGATTGTCAAGGAGCATCCCAGTGATTCGGCCCAAGAAGCGCTTCTGTCCTTACGGTACATTCGCGGAATCCTGGAGCCTTTTTGGGTCGAACGGGATTCTCCTAGACACCCCCTAACATCAAGGTTCAGAGTAGCGTATCTTCCATATGACCAATGGTTGAGTCAATTTGCTCGCAAACTTTCCATGATGAACGAAATCGAAGGGACCAAGGATATCGTCATGAGACTTGCGTCCCTAGAGCAATACAGCAGCGCTCGATTTGAAATGGAGGTAGGTCTATCACTCCTACTTGGTGGATTCGACATCCAATTCATTCAGGCGAACCAGTCCGGACCCAGCGCAGACATTTCTGTCAAGAACGACATCAGAGAGTTCGTCGTCGAGGTATCTACCCTGAATCGGACGCAAAATGAAATCATGGCCATGGAGATGTCGAACTGGGCGGCCTCTGTGTCCTTCACAAGTGGTATGACGGCCGGCGGGATGGTCAATGGGATGATCTATTCACCCAAGTTGGCGAGCTGGGCAAGGGACGAAGTCTCGTCGGCTTTGGAAAGGGCCAAGTCTAGCCACAGCGTTCAGGAGGCCACCGTCCCCGGATTCGCACGAGTATGGGTTGCGCCCCGGGATTTGGCGAACCAGATGCCTGCGGGTGTCGCCGGAAGGTTTTCTTTGACCAATGCCCCTGAGCAGGACTTGCAGGTCAGACTGGTGAAGAAGATTAAGGATAAGATGAACCAAATCTCGAAAGAAGGACAGGACTCGGTCCTTGTGCTCTACTCCGACGTCGCAGGCTGGCAGTCACTGGAAGAACTCTTCGGTAGACCGAGGAGTGAAATTGAGGTGGTAATCAACACGATACCCAGTCTGATGGGGCTTTCACTTGCAGGATTTGGCGGAATACTGAGACCACTAGAGACGTTCCAACATGAGCCCCAGTCCAAGAACTCTATGTCGCTCTTCATGTCTGAGATTGGGATTCAGGAGCCATACGCTTTCCTTACCTGGACGAACAGATATTCTGCCCATCATATTCCTCCCGGAGTCTTTCAAGCGTTTCAGAATTACCCACTCAATCTCAAGCGCTTACCTTCCTTGAAAGCTTAGAACCAATTCGGACTCCGTCACCAGGTTTCTTCCTTCTTCATACACACACTCGCGCGCCCTCCCGGGCTCTCGCAGGCGGTCTCTCTCGGTCTCTCTCGCGCGCACACACACGCACAGGCACGGGCAGGCACAGGCGCAGGCACAAACGAGAGAGAGAGAAAGGCATGCGGTCGCCGAGATTTGAACCCGGACTACCAGCTTGGGCGGGCTGTATCTTACCTGTGCGCCAAGGTTAAGGGTCGCCCATTGAGCATCGCAACGGGAGTTCATGGCTTTCTCTATGTTCGGGTTGTCTCCGACAACACTAGCATCCCGATAAGCGGTGCG
>JAFLZE010000003.1:0-6690 GCA_029785685.1 Nitrososphaerota archaeon
CGACATACGCTTGTGCACCCAACAGTTACTGTCCCTGACCTAAGGAAAAGCCGGGCAGACCATCGAAAGTGAACAAGCCTTCGGTCTTGATTGGCGGTAAGCCTGCAGCAATGAGTCGAGACAGCAAAGCAATCACTTGTTCATGGGCAACTGGTTCGCCATTGTGCAGAGCTTGGAAACGGCAACGCCAATGATCCACACAGAATGTCTCCGCTACTCCGCCCGGGTACACCTTGGTTCCTCGGTTAGTAATCATCACTAGCTGGAAGTCTGGCCCGGCATGCTCCTCAAGTCGCTTGCCCAACAACTCCACCGCTTCACGCCATTCAACAAAGATGTCGATGCCCACCAGCTCCTTGACGGGCAACGGGCGCTCTTTCAATTTGATAGTTATAGGCGAGCCATGAACTGGGTACTCAACCGCCTTTAGTGCTTGTGGTTTCTTCCCAAGGCGAGCTATCACGGCGGCCGCAAACTCTCGCGTACCCACCTTCTCCTTAGATACAGCGGGATCATAAATATCATATGTGTGGATCCCGTCTTCGATCGTTTTCAACCAAGCGTTGTGCACTCTGGCAGCTACGTCGCCTTGACCAATGTGTACTAGCATCTGTACGGCTGCAAGCAGTAGCCCCGATGGATTGGCTACGTTCTGTCCGGCTCGTCTCGGGGCTGAGCCGTGGACCGCCTCGAACATGGCCACCTCGCTACCGATATTCGCACTTCCCGCCAAACCGACCGAACCGGCTATCTGCGCAGCTACATCAGAAAGGATATCTCCGTAGAGGTTCGGCATTACAATCACGTCAAATTGCTCAGGAGAATCGGCCAGCTTGGCTGCTCCAATGTCGACAATCCAGTGCTCGCTCGTTATGTCTTGATACTCGGAGGCCACCTCGTCAAACACTTTGTGAAAGGTGCCATCAGTAAGTTTCATTATGTTGTCTTTCGTAAAACATGTCACCTTGTGACGACCGTAGCGCCTGGCGTACTCGAAGGCGTATCGGATTATCCGCTCCGATCCAGGTCGAGTGATGAGCTTGAGACATTGCACCACCTCATCAGTCTGCCGATGCTCGATACCGCCATAGACATCTTCCTCATTTTCTCGGATAATCACTACATCCATATCGGGGTGTCTTGTAGCTACGAACGGAGCATAGGCTGGACAAGGGCGAACATTGGCAAATAGCCCGAGCGTCTTGCGGACCGTAACGTTGAGACTCTTGAACCCCCCGCCCTCCGGTGTGGTGATCGGGGCTTTCAAGAACACCTTCGTTCGGCGCAACGAGTCCCATGCTGAAGATTCGATGCCGGCAGTGATTCCCTTATGGTACACAGATTCGCCTATCTGAATGGTCTCTATTGCCAGGCTAGCCCCACCTGCGTTGATAATACCAAGTGTTGCTTCCATGATCTCCGGGCCGATTCCATCACCATAGGCTACAGTGATTGGTATGGCGTGATATCCGGGTGCTTCATTCATATTTGCCATCATCTTGCCTCGTGTACTGATTCGGAGGGGGAACATGTCTGGGAGAATCTATCGAACTCTTCCAGCTTGTTCATTCGCGCCAGCAAACATTGTCTCTTTACGATTATAAGCGTTCATACCAATGACACAACGCAACAGTCACGGCGACGGATTGCACGTGTTGAAGGACTACTTCAGGATCTCGACCCCAGGCCGTGCCCTCTAGGTCCCGACCGTGTGCACCCGACGCCAAGCCACGCGCGGCGCTTGTCTCGCTACAGACGTAACCTGCTGGCGGGGGTTAGAATTGCTAAAGGCGAAAGTCAGCGTGTGGACTACATCGTCCTTACCATAAGGTATGATAAGGAGACTGGTGCTCTCTCGGCAAATCTCAAGGATCCCGTCAACAGATTCACACAGCTTCTTCGACGAATGGGCTTTTCATTCGAGTATTTCCGGGTTGTCGAGCCCACTGCCGCGGGAGTTGTGAATCATGCTAATCTAGTCATATGACGGGCGGAGTCTCCCGCCCAGGTATCTCCTCATGCCCTAGTGAGGATTAGATAGTCGACTCGTTTTCTCACCTAGGCTGGTCTCGATAGAGGAGCTCTACGGCTACATCAGGTCGCTAAGGCGCTACAGGAGCATGGCGGACTCGGTGCTGCAGGCCACAACGAGCGACAACGTTAGGATAGTGCTGAAGATGTTCGCCGTCACGAAGGGCAGGACGACGCACATGAAACTTATCGGCCTTAGGAAGGAGATGAACGAGATCGCCGCCGGCTTCGCCGGGGAGCACACGGCAAACGAGGTCATCGCAGCGGTAATAGACGGCAAGCTACAGGCTAGCATGCAGGCTCGGCTGCGCCACATAACCCAAATAAACGAGGTCGAGGTAAGGAAACTGGAGATTGCTGGCTAGCCGCCCAGAAGCATGGCTAGCTCCTTAGCGTTTTTTACGGTGAGGCCACCGGTGGCCTTGTAGATCCTGTTCATTATGGCCAGGCCGAGGCCACGCTCCTCGAATCTCTCGACTATGCCGAGCTCCGCGCTGCTCCTGTCGAGGGCCCTGAAGGCATTGAAGAGGTTCTTCGCCGCGTCGTAGAGGTCGCTACTGCTGCCCAGCTGTATTATCGTTGCGCTCTGCGCGTCGTGCGCACCCAATCTGGCCGCGGTCTCCATGCTGCACAGAATGGCGACCCTCTTGCGGGCGGCACGGGCCACCTCAGGCGCATGCAGCATGACCGAGGTGCGGTCCGCAAGCGCAAGGCGCTTTGACGGCGCGTAGTGCCTGTACTTCATGCCGGGAGCAAGCGGCTGACCAACGGCCACGCCGTTGTGCAGGCTCTTGGGCACTGAGATTCTGCCGACGTACTTCTCGAGGTCGTCAACCGTGAACGCGCCGGGCCTCAGCAGGGTCGGCGGCTCCGAGGTCATGTCTATTATCGTTGACTCCACGCCGAAGGTTGTGTCGCCGCCGTCTATTATCACATCGACTTTCCCGTCGAGGTCTTGGAGGACGTGCTCGAACTTCGTGGGGCTGGGCCGGGTAGAGATGTTGGCGCTAGGGGCCGCTATGGGGACGCCGCTCTCCCCTATAAGGCGCAGGGCTATCCTGTGGGCTGGGCACCTGACGGCGACAGTGTCCTGGCCTGCGGTGACCACAGATGGAATCAGGGGATTCTTCCTGAGCACCATAGTCAGCGGTCCGGGCCAGACCGCCCTCGATAGCCTGGCGGCCTTGGTGCCGGCGTCCATGGCAACCTCGCCGAGGCGGCTAGCGCTGCGGATGTGGAGTATGAGCGGGTTGTCCGCGGGCCTGCCCTTTATGGAGAATATCTTCCTGCAGGCAGTGGCATCGAGGCCGCTTGCGCCGAGGCCGTAAACAGTCTCTGTCGGGAAGGCTACCGTGCCCGAGCGCCTTATGACTGAAGCCGCCTCCCTTATCTTCTCCGGCTCCGGATTTACAGGGTCTATCCTTATTATCGTGGTCATGTGAATCCTGTCGATATCTGCACGGAAATTTCGCACCACGAATTTTAACTCTTTCCGCGCGGCAACTGCGATGCACGGTCGGTGCGGCCTGTTCTTCCCTTGGGCTCTCGCTTCTTACGACCGCAAAGCACACTAACGAACCCGTGGACCAGAGAGTTCTTTCTGAACCTGCCGGCGTCGAAGTCGCTCAGCTCGAACGCGGCGAGGGCCAGCCTGTTCCCCAACCCGCTCCTTGTCATGTGTGCCGTCGAGGACATGTAACCGTAGACCGCGCGTGGGACTAACCCGCATGTTGGGAAACGCAGAGAGCCGCAAAAAGGAAGGCCGCACCCTCCATGAATTCGTTCAGCCTGTGCTTATCCGCGATTGCGGTATTGCTGGTATTCGGACCCCAGAAAAATCTGTCCTGGACGTGATGGAAGAACTCGTAGGCAATCAGCTCCAGCTCAGTGAGCCTCTCCGCGTTGCGCCCCCGGGACCGGAGGGTGTCGTGGTGGAAAGGCGAGACGCCGCTCAGCCGTAGGCCGGGTACCTGCTCTTAAGGAGCCTGCGCATCTCCGAGGCGAGCCTGGCATCGACCTCCTTCTGATTCTGTGACAGGCTCACCGTCCCGGGCATGGTCAGGACGATGGGCCCCTCCGCGTAGCTGCTCCCAGCCTCAGGCACCGTGGGCTCTGATTCGAGCACCGACGCGAGGCTGGCCGGCATCTTTTCTTCCGGCGACGGCCCTTCGCCTCCCAGCAGCCGGAGGACCAGCCCGGGCGGGAGCCTCCTGTAGCCGTAGGGAAACGCGCTCCCAGGCTGCGGTCTCCCGCCCCCCTCGGCCAGAGAACCGAGCACCGTCGGAAAGGGCTTGAACATCGAGTCTATCTTGAGCATCCAGGTGCCGTCCGGCCCTGAGACGACTGCGTCGTAGAACCCGGAACCGAGCGAGGGCGACACTGTGAAGCTCCACCCCTTCGGGTTCCTGGAGTAGCCATCCAGCATGCGCCTCCTCAGACCCTCTCCTTCCAGAAGCTCCATGGGCCCTCTCCGGCGTGCCGGGACGTAATAAGGCGTCGACCGGGGCGATGAGAGCCCCATGGGCGCACGCCCACGCCTGTTCGCCGTGGACGCCCGAGCGGGCACGATTGGATACTGGTGGATGGTCGGGGGCGGGATGATGAGGCTGGCCTTGTGGCACGGGAAGAGACGCCATGGCCGGGCCTTGTCGGTCTAGGTAGGCGCCGGTGTTGTACGACCCCCTGAGGACGTTGCGGTACCAGGCGTTGAACCCCCTGTCCTCCTCGAGCAGGTGGGCGTATTTCGACTCCCCCCTCGTCCTCCGTCCATGGGTGGGGGTCAATTCTCCGACGGGTTCTTCCACGTCTTTGTGGTCTTCGTGCGGACTTAACTGCCGGAACCGAATGCAGGGGGATGCGGGCCCGACGGGAATCGAACCCGTTTAGGGGCGTCGGCTGACCCTCGGGTTAAAAGCCCGATGCTCTACCTGAGTTCTCTCTGGTTATGGAACTAAGCTACGGGCCCGCGCCACCCTTCGCGATATGTCCCGTATTTTACTGTGAGCAGCCCTAAGGCAGCAGGCCAAGGACCGTCCTCATGGTCTTTCTCTCGGCCGCCTCGTCCTCGTAGGGCGTCTCCATTATGATTGGCCTCTCCGTAATCCCCGGATAGTGCAGAAATTCTTTGATCCCCCTGCGCCCTATCTTTCCTTCGCCTATGTTCTCGTGTCGGTCGAGCCTGCTCCCGAGCGCCCCCTTCGAGTCGTTGAGATGGACGGCTTTCAGCCTGTCTAGCCCCACGACCTCGTCGAAGAGCCCCAGCGAACGCTCCACTGCGTCCCTGGTTGCGAGGTCGAAGCCGGACGCGTACATGTGGCAGGTGTCGAGGCAGACCCCCACCCTCCCATCAGCCTTGACCTTGGCGAGTATCATCTCGAGCTCTTCGAACCTTGCCCCGACACTGTTCTTCTGCCCTGCCATGTTCTCCAGAAGTATGGTTGTCTCACCCCTGCTCACGGCTATGGCCTCGTTGCACGCTTCCGCGATGTTGGCGACCCCTACCGCCGTCCCCTTCCCCAGGTGGCTCCCGAGGTGGATGACAAGGTAGTCTATCCCCAGGGCGTCGCAGCGCTTGACCTCTTCCTCGATGGAGTAGCGGCTAATCTTCATGGTCGACGTCTCGGGGGAGGCCAGGTTCGGGAGATAGGGCATGTGGTCCACGACTTTCCTGAACCCCGACTCCTTCCTCTTCTCCCGGAAGGCGGCGACCGTCTCGTCTGCGATAGGCTTGAACTTCCATTGGTTCGGGTTCCTGGTGAAGATCTGGAAGGTGCTGGCCCCTATCTCCTTTGCCCGGTTGAAGGCGAGGTCGATGGAACCCGCGATGGAGACGTGTAGCCCGACCATGGGCTCTGAAGTCAATGTGTGTCAAAAGAGGGAGAGTGTGGGTTTATGAACCCACGCTCACGCTTTGCGTCTACAGTCTAGCGCTTCTTGGGCTTGGCGAGTGTCTTCTTGACACCGGTGGCACCCCTCACGGGGGCCGTCCTGCGCCTGTAGGTTCGGGTCGGCTTCTTCGCGATAGAAGGCGCCGCGAACGAAGTCGATGAAGGCGCCGAGTAGGTTACTGGCGCTGGCGCTGGCTGGACCGTCTCGTAGCGTGCTTGTGATGGGGCCGGAGATGGTGCTGGAGAGGTGACAGGCTCTGCCGCGGCTGGGGCCTCGGCCTGACTCGTCGACGCTGTGAAAGTGCTCGCTGTTGTGGCTGGTGACGGCGCTGCCCTAGTCTTCCGGTGTCCGAGATAGCCCTTCGACCCCGCGTAGACAACGGCTACCGCTCCCACGCAGGTACCAAGCAAGATGGCGGCTATTTCTGGGACCATGTTGTTGATACGCCCCATCGTGGCTCTTCACCGCCTGAGTCAAACAGTATCAACAAGTCCGTAATGTTGATTCGACCAAGTATGCCGTCGGCGGACGGTTAAGGTATCCCCAGCAGTGCGTCCAGGGACAGCGCCCCGGACCCTAGCAGGAGGATGGCGACAGAGAGGACCAGGTAGACGAAGTCGAGTTCGAACCCTGGATTCCCTCCGGCTCCCATGAAGCCCGCCTTCATCTTGGTGGTCTTCATGACGATGATCGCTGCGAACTGTATTGCCAGAAACGCCGCGACCAGCGGGACCAGGAACCCCACGATTAGGAACATCCCACCGAAGAACT
>JAFLZE010000003.1:6787-104035 GCA_029785685.1 Nitrososphaerota archaeon
CGCTGCGAACTGTATTGCCAGAAACGCCGCGACCAGCGGGACCAGGAACCCCACGATTAGGAACATCCCACCGAAGAACTCGAGCAGGGTAACGAGCCTCGCAGCCGCAGGCGGGACTCCCATGGTAGCTATCCAGGCCCCCGACTGCTTCCCCCAACCCCCCTTCACCTTGGGCATCCCGTGGGCGATCATCGCAGCCCCCACGGCGACCCTGATGACAAGCGACACGTAACCAGGACTGATTAGTGCAGACATGTTGATTTGGTCAGCGTCAGAGAGCTAGTTAAAAAAATTAACTGAAGCTGCTTCCCCGCAGACCAGACTCGGTCCTGCACGACAGCCCTGTGATGCGAACTGCTAAAGCGGCGGTGACCGAGAGCGCCAGCGTGAGCATCCTGACTATCGACAGGGCGAAGACGGCCCTAGTCGTCATCGACCTGCAGAAGGGTATAGTCTCAATGGAGACGCAGCCCAACCCCGCCAAGAATGTAATCGCCAACGCTGTACTGTTGGCAAGAGCGTTCAGAGAGCATGACATGCCGGTGTATCTGGTCCACGTGACACGGCCTAAAGGGACGTCCCTGACGACGCAGTCGGACTCGTCATTCCCGTCCGGAGGGGAGATGCCACCCGACTGGGCAGACATCGTCCCTGAGCTCGGCCCCGCCCCGTCTGACGTGGTGGTAACAAAGCACCAGTGGGGGGCGTTCTACGGCACCGACCTCGAACTGAGGCTTAGGAGAGGCGGGTCTGACACCATAGTCCTCTGCGGCATCGCGACCTCCTATGGTGTCGAGAGCACAGCCAGGTTCGCCTACGAGTACGGCTTCCAGCAGGTGTTCGCCGAGGACGCCATGTCCGACCGGTCGGCCGAGGCCCACAAGAACGCGGTGGAGTTCGTACTCAAGAGGATAGGCAGGGTGAGGCATACCCAGGAAATACTTGACGCCCTCCTCCGAACCTGACTGCAGGGGTTTCGCTTATATCTCAGCGCGTGCTGTGTGTAGCGTAATGCTTCAGATTCAGTGGGACAAGATCATAACAGAGATCTTCAAGTTTGACCGCAGGATAAGGTCCGCCCAGATCCTCGACCAGAGCGGCAGGCAGGTCGCCGGAGGGATGAGGAAGGGGATACCATCTTTGGAGCCGCAGAGCGAGGACATAAGGCTCATCGCTGGAATCACCATCCAAATCAACACCGACCGGACCTGGGACCGCTACTTCGGGAAGAGCCAGTACACGTTCAACAAGAGGGAGAGGCTGAACATCATGACATTCTACCTCGGGGACAAGCTGATCCTAGTCTCTGCCGAACCTGACTTCACCCTGCAACAGGCGCAGGACCTGCGGAACCAGATAATAACGAACCACGCGGAGTTGGCTAGGTAAAATAGTGCGACCCGGGTTTCAGTTGAGACCTAGGTCAGGGAACTTCGCCTTGACGAGCCCGAGTTCGCCTTGGAGAGTCCTGATGCGCTCTGCGTACTTCTTCATGTCCTCGGCATTGTTCTGAACTTTGGCGACCTTGTAACCACGCCATGCCTTCTTCAGGGCGCCCCAGCTCTGACCCTTAGTATACTGAGACATGTAAGAGCACCCCTGCTTGAGACGATATAAGGCTTAACGTCTCTTGTAGCGTGTCCTGGCCTCCGTCTGTTGCTGCGCCTTTCGCCCAGGGCCGTTACTTCACTTCGAATGGAATCCTGTTCCCGTTGTGGTCGTAGACGCCTAGATTGTCGACTGTGGCGTATGGATACCCCATTATCACCATGAGCTTGCCGCTGGCGTGCAGCAGGTCCTGGTGGGAGGGGTTGTGGTTCCCAGAGGGGTGGGAGTGGGCGACCCCCAGGTAGGAGAAGTCGACGGGGAGCATCCACCAGTTGAAGGAAGAGAACGAGGCCCCGTGGCTGGCGAGGGGAGGGATCACTACGCCCGTCACCTCCACCACCCCCTTCTTCGACTTGCCCCTGAGGAGCAGGATGCCTTCGTTGGGGTAGGCCATGGCAGAGTAACTGAAGAGGCTGTCCACTACCTGCTTGTGGAAGACGACCTTCTCGACGACCATGCCGCTACCCTACTTCAGGAGGCCTATGAAGTTGGCCACCACCTTGTCTCCGTCCGGGTTGTCGGCCGTGAACCGCTCCGGATGGAACTGCACCCCGTAGAGGGCGCGCCTTCTGTGCTTCATGGCAGCGACGGCGCTGGTGTCGCTCCTGGCCAGCAGTGTGAACCCTTCCGGGACCGACTTCACCACCTCGTACCTCGACTCGAAGAGCACGAGCGAGCGGGAGAGGCCTTCGAAGAGCGGGTCGTCGCCCAGGACGGTGGTGTTCACCATCTCGAGGACGTGTCTCTTGTCCTTGACGACCTCGGCGCCGAAAGCGTGGGCCATGAGCTGGTGCCCGAAGCAGATGCCGAGTATGGGTGCGCGGGAGTCAAGTATGGCCTGAGCCTCGACGCGAAACTTGGCTCTAGTTTCGGGGTCGGTCATCATCTCCGGAGAGCCGCTAAGGGCGACCCCGTCGAACGAGTCGAACTTGGCGGCAGATGATTCGTGCCACTCGATGGCGGTCACAGTCGCGCCGTTCCCCTCGAAGCATTCTTCCAGCTTCCCGGCGCGCTCCTTGGCCGGGTAGTTGTTCACCACCAGGACCCTGGTCAACCCAGGTCAGGGCCCCGCTTCACGATAAGAACTTTCACGGAAAAAGCAAGAACCGCAGAACAGTTTAAATGGCCAAGGAATTAGTTGGGCAAAAAGGAGCAAGGCAAGAAAATGTTTGCACCTTCGGCAGGATATGACAGGGCGATCACGATTTTTTCGCCCGACGGCAGGCTGTACCAAGTAGAGTACGCCCTTGAGACGGTCAGGAGAGGCAACCTGGCAGTGGGGGTCCAGGCGAAGCAGGGAGTGGTGCTGGCCGTAGAAGAGAAGCAGAGGAAGCTCCAGAGTGCGGAGTCGGTCATCAAAATGTTCCAGATCGACGACCACGTCGGAGCGGTCGGAGCGGGTTACATCCCAGACGCTCGTATACAGGTGGACAACGCGCGGGTCCTGGCCCAGAGCAACAGGCTAATCTACGACGAGCCGGTCGACATCGAAGCCATAGCCAAGCGCATCGCCGACATGAACCAACAGTACACGCAGTATGCCGGCGTGAGGCCCTTCGGGGTCTCCCTCATCATAGCGGGCGTCGACGGAGCCGGACCGGTGGTCTACCTCGCTGACCCTACGGGGACGTATTCCGGGTTCCATGCCATAGCGATAGGGCAGGGGAGCGACCAGGTCAACGACTACCTGGAGAAGAGCTACTCCCCGGACCTGACCCTGGACGAAGCCGTCACCCTGGCCATAGAATGCATCTACCTGGTGAGCGAGGACAAGAGCGGGACTTCGCACATCAAGGTCGCTGTGGTGGATGCTGAGACCAAGAAGTGGAGGCGCCTCGCCGAAGCTGAGGTAGGCAAGAGCGCGGCTGGGGCCAAGACCAAGTCAGACAAGCCGCCGGCCAAGAGCTCCTGAGAAGCGTAGGCTCAGATGAGCGGGAACTTCGGTCGGGGCGGCGGAAGCTTCAAGCCGAGAACCCACGAGTCGTCGAAGTTCACCACGGTCAGGCTCACCATCGGAGGGGAGCAGTATGAGATACTGGTCAACCCAGACCCGGCCCTGTCTTACAAACAGGGGAGGAACGTCGAGCCATCCGCAGTCGTCGCCGTAGACGAGGTCTACTCGGACTCTCGGAAAGGCCTGAGGTCAAGCGGCGAGAAGCTGAAGCTCCACTTCGGGACGGATGACCCCGCCAAAGCAGCCCTCGAGGTACTGAAGCGAGGGGAACTGAACCTCACCCAGGAACAGAGGAAGAGGCTGACGGAAGAGAAGAGACGTGCGATAATAGCGGCGATTTCAAAGAACTTCGTCGACCCGAGGACCCTGCTCCCCCACCCGCCGATGAGGATAGACCAGGCCATGCTGGAGGCCAGGGTCTCTGTGGACCCGTTCCAGGACCCGAATGAGCAGATGAAGGCCGTGGTCGACGCCCTTAGGACGATACTCCCTCTGAAGTCGGAGAAGATCAGGCTCCAGGTGAAGGTGAGCGCACAGTACACCGGCCAGGCGATTGGCATCCTGAAGACCTTCGGCGAGATAGTCAAAGAGGACTGGTTAGCCGACGGGACGCTCTCCGCAATAGTAGAAATACCCGCTGGCGGACAGCCCGGCCTGCTGGACCGCCTCGGCTCGACCACGAAGGGAGCCGCACAGGTCACAGTGGTGAAATAGAGATGCCAATGATACAGAGAAAACAGGTAATCCCGGGAGACGTCGTAGCAAAGGGGAACTACCGCTACGGGAGTTACATCGAGAAGCGCGGAGACGAGTATGTGGCCCTCAGGGTGGGGGTCGCCGAGGTGGGGAGTGACGGGATAAAGCTCAACCCATTCACCGGGCCGTACCTCCCTCGCGCCGATGACGAGGTGATCGGCAAGGTGATAGACATCAACGGCTTCGGCTGGGTAATAGACATCAACTCGTGCTTCGATGGCTTCCTACCAGCCTCGTTCGTCTTCGGGAGGGACTTCTCCCCCGCGACCCACGACCTTTCAAGCAAGTTCGGGGTGGGGGACATCCTGGGGACAAGGATAGAGGCCTTCGAGAGGTCCAGGGACCCGCAGCTGAGCATCAGGGGCGAAGGCTACGGGAAGATCTCGTCGGGGGAAATCGTTAAGATATCACCAACGAAGGTCCCCCGAGTAATCGGGAAAAGAGGTTCGATGATCAACCTAATCAGCGAAAAGACAGGATGCGACATCAGGGTAGGCCAGAACGGCGTGATAGTCGTGGACGGGAGCCCTGAGGGAATTACGAAGGCTGTCAAGGCCATCAGGCTCGTGGAAGAGGAGACTCACGCGCCGGACTTGATGTCCAAGGTAGAGGCGGCTCTAGGAGGGAGCGTCGTTGGCGGGAACTAAGAAGGAACTCATAGACAAGAACGGCGTCAGGCTCGACGGCAGGAAGTGGAACGAGCTCCGGCCGATAAAGCTGCAGGTGGGCATCATGAAGAACGCCGACGGGTCGGCCTACATCGAGTGGGGCAAGAACAAGATCATGGCCGCGGTGTACGGGCCGAAGGAGGTGCACCCCAAGCACCAGGTCCTGCCTGACAGGGCCTTGCTCAGGTGCAGGTACCACATGGCGCCCTTCTCGGTCGACGAGAGGAAGAACCCCGCGCCGTCTAGGAGAGAGATAGAGATCTCGAAGGTGATCAGAGAGGCGCTTGTGCCCGCGGTGATCGTGGAAGACTATCCGAGGACGGCCATAGAGGTCTGGGTCGAAGTGCTGCAGTCCGACGGAGGGTCGAGGGTCGCCGGAATCACGGCGGCTTCGCTGGCCCTGGCGGACGCCGGGATCAACATGAGAGACCTCGTGGTCGGCTGCTCCTGTGGCCTCATCGGGGAGCAGGTGGTATCTGACCTGGACGACACCGAGGACAAGGAGGGGAACGGGGACATGCCCGTGGCGATCATGCCGAACCTCGGACTGGTGTCGCTCCTCCAGGTGGACGGAGTATACACCCGGGAGAACTTCCAGAAGGCCTTTGAGCTTGCCATCGAGAAGGGGAAGCAGATCTACCAGATGCAGCGGGAGGCCCTGACGACGAGGTTCTTCGGGGGCGAAGCCAAGACGACTGAGGTTGAGGAGGTGGCCGAGTAGATGTCGATGATGAAGAAGAACTACGTGGTAGAGGCCATCAGGAAGGCACAGCTGCTACAGCTGCTAGCAAGCGGCAAGCGCCTCGACGAGAGAGCCCTCGACCAGCCCAGGAACCTGAAGATTGAGACCGGAGTCATCCCGAAGGCCAACGGCTCAGCCAGGGTGACCCTAGGGAACACCCAGGTGCTGGCAGGGGTGAAGATAGCCACCGGGATACCATTCCCTGACACGCCAGACAAAGGGATACTGATGGTGAACGCCGAGATACTCCCGATGTCGTCCCCCTACGCCGAAGCGGGGCCGCCAAGCGAGGATGCGATAGAGCTGGCAAGGGTGACGGACAGGGGCATACGGGAGTCTGAGATGGTCGACCTGACCAAGCTCGGTCTCATCCCCGGGAAATCGGTCATCGCGGTGTTCGTGGACTGCAACATCATGAACGTCGACGGTAACCTGTTCGACGCCACCAGCTACGCCGTGGTGTCCGCGCTCAGGACCGCCAAGATGAAGAAGTACGTGATAAAGGACGACAAGGTTGAAGCCACCGACGAGCTGATCCCGGTCCCGGTCGAGAAAACACCGGTGTCAGTCACCATAGCCAGGTTGGGCGACAGGCTGGTGGTCGACCCCAGCGCGGAAGAGGAAGCGTCCATGGACATGAGGATTACCATAACCACGGACGACGATGGGAACATCTGTGCGAGCCAGAAGGGCGAAGCGAGCACCATCAGCCCGGAGCAGGTGCTGCGGGCGGCGGACACATCCATAAGCGTCGGCAAGGCGATCAGGGCCAAGATACTCGAGGCGACCAGGTAGTGCCGAAGGCGAAGGAGAGCTTCAGAGGCCTCGGCGCGAAGTACGGCGGCACCCTCAGGAAGAGGTACGCCAGGGTCTTCAGGACGCTGAAGCAGGCCAGGTCGTGTCCGGCTTGCGCGAGCAAGAGGCTCGCCCGGACCTCCTCGGGGATCTGGAAGTGCAAGTCCTGCGGCTACACCGTGGCCGGAGGGGCATTTGACCTCACCCAGGCGAAGGCAAGATAGGCCCATAGAGTCAGTCGAACTGAAGATCACGTTCCACGCTGACAGGCAGACCGCCGCGAAGATAGCCGAGAAGTTCCCCTCGGCCATAGTAAGAGGAGGCAAGTGCGTCGTGAGCATCGAAGGGAGCAGCCCGGGCGAGGTCGCCGAGAGGGCCAAGGCCCTGCTAGAGCAGGTGAGATCCGTCGAGTCCAGCTCGAAAGGATTTAAGTAGAGACCGGAGCCGCTGTTCCAAAAGTTGAGCCAGCCAGAACTTCCTCCTCTCCTCAGAGAGCAGCTCGCGAGGTACGACCAGGCGCAGCAGAACCTTCAGGCTGTGCTTGCCCAGAAGCAACAGGTGGAGCTCGAGCTCAACGAGACGGAAAAGGCGCTGGAGGAGCTCGGGAAGGCCACCGACTCTGAAGCCGTGTACAAGTTCGCCGGGAACCTGCTGATCAAGACAAAGAAGGAAGAGGTGACTAAGGAGCTCGGAGAGAAGAAGGAGCTAGCCAACACCAGAAAGATGGTCCTCGCGAAGCAAGAGTCGAGGTTCAGGGAGAGCCTCAAGGACCTCCAGACTAAGATAGACGAGGCAGTGAAGGCGAGGCCACCGCAGACTCAGCAGCCGCCCGGGGACGCGTAGACCGTGGCGACCCTTGACCCCTGAAACGAAGCCGGAAGACTTTCCTTTCCTGGAGCCATCAGCCCTCAAGAGGGCCGTGGTGGTATGTCACAGGAACGCTGACGCTGACGCCTACCTCTCGGCCTACGCCGTCTCTAAGCTCATCGGGTCAGTCGCTCCCAGGTGCCACGTCTCCATAGCCACCCCGGGAGGGATGACGATGCTCACCCAGAAGCTGAGCGCGCGGTTCCCGCATGACATCGCCGACGGGAGCGGGGGGGACTATGACCTGTATGTCGCGGTGGACGTGGGTGACGAGGAGCTCCTCAGTGAGTGGAAGGAGAAGTTCAGGGAGAGCCCCGGAATGAAGGTCCTGGTGGACCACCATCCGCGCAGAGAAGGGGGACTGTATGACCGTTCTGTGGTAGACGAGGGCGCGACCTCGGCTGCCGAGGTGGTCTACGGGCTTTTCGAGAGCCGGGGGGTGACCCCGGACCCACAGACGGCTCAGGCGCTCCTCGAGGCGATCCTCTTCGACTCCTCACATCTTGCAATCGCGGGCCGCTCCGGGCTCGGGGCGGCGGTCAAGCTGATGGACGCAGGGGCGGACATCTCCCAGGCGCGGCGGGAGCTTCGCAGCGAGCCTGACTACGGAGAGGTCATCGCTAAGCTGAAGGGAGCTCAGAGGATATCGATATTCAAGGCAGGGACGTGGGTGGTGGCGACCAGCCACATCGGCTCGTTCCAGGCCCACGTCGCCAGGTCCATGGTCTACCTCGGGGCAGACTTGGCGCTGGTCAGCGGTGAGTCGGACGGCGAGACCAGGGTCAGCCTCAGGGCGACCCCGAGGTTCCAAGAGTCTGCGAAAGTAAAGCTGGGATCCGAGGTCGCCGAGGAGATGGCGAGGAGGCTCGGAGGGCATGGCGGGGGGCACGCCACCGCCGCTTCCTTCTCCGCCCCCGTGGGTGAGGAGGAGACGGTTGCGGCGACCATGAAGCTGTTCGGGGAGCTCATCGGCGAGCTGAAGAAGCTGGACTAGGCGTACCTGGAGGAGGCCCTGCTCTTCAGGAAGCCCTCGAAGGAGAGCTTGAACCACGGCGTGTATGAGTCAGGGTGCGCCGTGAGGTCTGCGACCACGTCGGTAACGCTGGCCCACCTTACAGACGACATCTCGTCCCCGTTGGGGACGATCGCGCCGTCGAAGTCCCCCACCAGTACCCTGCAGAACTCGTTCTCTGCGTTCGCCCCCTGGGGGGCGAAGTAGACGAAGGAGTGGACGTCCTCCAGCTCCCCCACCGTGGCGCTCAGCTCTTCCTTCGCCCTGCGCGAGGCTGCCTGCTGGTAGGTCTCCCCTGGATAGACGTGGCTCGTGAAGGAGACGTCCCAGGCGCCGGGCCAGAGCAGCTTCTTCTGGCTTCGTTGCTGGAGCAGCAGCTTGCCGCCGTGGAAGATGAGGGCGGTGTATGCCCTGTGGCGCTTCCCCTTCCCCGCGTGGCAGCTCTCGCGCGTGTCCGTCCCTATCTCCCTGTCGTGTTCGTCAACGAGTATGAGTATCTCCTCCTTGGCCAACCCCCCCGTGGGCGGGCGGTTTCTAGATAAGCCAATCGGGCTTTTTATTTCGGCAGCCTCGGGGGCATCCATGCGCCTCTCGGTGACGGGGACGTTGTTCAGCGGCATGGGGAAGGGGAAGTACTATGTGGGCCACCCCGAGTACCAGAGGCGGTTCAGGGAGCGGCTGGGTTACATGCCATACCCCGGCACCCTCAACGTGAAGCTAGACGACAGGGAAGTGATACGCAGGCTCGGGGAGATCAGGTCGGCGGACGGGTCGAAGATAGAGAGTTTCGCCCTGGGCGGCGAGACGTTCAGCTCCCTCACTTGCTTCGAAGGGGAGCTGAAGGGGGAGAAGGTCACCCTCCTCTTCATCGACGTGACATACTACAACGAGACTGTCGCCGAGCTGATCTCCCCGACCTACCTCAGGGGGAAGCTCGGCCTGAAGGACGGCGACCCCGTGACCTTCAGCGTCGACGTGCCCACCCCTCACCAAGGTAGGTCATGACCGCGCACTCGTCCCCGTCCTCTAGGCCCAGTGACTTCCTGAGATCGACCGGAGAGATCACCTCGAGGACCGAGCTGTCGTGGTGAGTCCTCTCTATGGCTAGGACCGCCCCGGGGTGTTTCCCGGCTATCTTCGCGCGGAAACATTTCACGCCGCCGTAGGACCTCCTGCCGTCGCTGAAGCCTGGGATTTCAATCCCCTTCAGCAGCTCGAGGCGCCGCCGCTGCCCAATCATCGCCTCGGTGGTGAGGCGCAGGTTGAGGGTCCCCGGGAAGGGCTCGAAGTGGAGCGCCCTGGCGAAACCCTCGGCGTAGCCCTTCAGCGAGACATAGTAGGCGCCCTCTTTCAGCCCGGCGGACACCGTCCCTCGGAACTGCATGGTGTCCTTGCCCCTCTCCAGGTTTGCGCCCACATCAGCCAGGAAGGTCTCCACGGCGTCGAGGCCCGCCTCCGTCAGCCTGACGGCGAGCCCCCGTCCAGAGTGGGCTCTCTCGGCCAGGCCCACCCTCTGGAGGTCTGAGAGCCTCAGTGAGGCCGCCTGCTGGCTGAGTCCCAGGGATTCGCCCAGCATCCCCGTGGTGACGTTGACGAAGGAGTTGACTGCCCCCAGCCTCACCAGGTGGAGGAGAGTGGTGAGCTGCTCCGCACTCGCGCTGGCGCTCTTTTCTGACATCTACAAGGATGCTGGTAGCTACTAAACTGTTATAAGAATATCCGGCTCGGCGCGGAACATGGGCACAGTCTCAAGGGGCCGCCTGGACACGGCCTCCATCGCAGGTAGCGCCATATTCAGCGCCCTGGCGATCATCCTCGCGGCCGGCTCCCAGGCCATGGGCCTGAACTTCCCTCTGGTCCCGTACCTGCAGTTCGACCTTGGCGAGGTCGCAATCATACTAGCGTTCTTCATCTTCGGGCCCGCCCCTGCGCTGGTAGCCTCCTTCGTGGAGTTCGGCGGGCTGATGGCCTTCGGCCAGCAGATACCCATAGGCCCTCTTCTGAAGCTGGCGGCGCTGGTGTCCACGGTCGTCGGTCTCTGGGCCGGCACGAAAATCGCGGCACGCGGCGGGAGGACCAGCTTCCTCAGGCTCGCAGGGTGGACCACTGCCATGGGCAGCGCGTTCCGGGCCGCGGTGATGACGGTAGCCAACTTCTACCTCGTCGTCTACATCTATGGCCTCGCAGCCACCGAGGGTTTCGTCAGCGCACCCTTCGCCGCGGTGGGGATCGGGCTGACCTCCTCCAACGCCCTGCTGGTGATCCTCGCTTTCACGGCCGTGTTCAACGTCACTCAGCTGGCCATGGTCATGGGCATCGCATCCCTGGTCTTGAGGGTCCCGTCGGTCCCCAGGCTGAGGGTGGCAGGGAGGACCCCGTGGTTCTCCGACGTGATGCAGCCGCCCGCCGCGACAGCCCCTAGGGAAAGACTCTAACCCCGCCAGATGGCGGCAGCCACATGGGCGACATACTCGGGATAGAGAGGCTGAACTTCAGGTATCCGGAGTCGCCCAAAAACGCGGTCTCCGACTTCGAACTGTCGATACCTGAAGGCGAGATAGCGGTGCTGGCCGGGCCGTCGGGGTGCGGCAAGTCCACCCTCCTCAGGACAGTGAACGGGCTGATTCCCCACATGTACGGCGGTGAGTACTCGGGGGACGTGATCGTGGCAGGATCGAGCGTCAAGGGTTCGAGCATGCGCGACCTCGCCCAGACGGTCGGGTTCCTCTTCCAGAACCCGGAGAACCAGATATTCATGTTCACCGTTGAAAGGGACATCGCTTTCGGGCTGGAGAACCTCGGGGTCCCCCGGGAAGAGATGAGGGCCAGGGTGGACGAGGCCCTCCGTCTCCTTAGGATCGGCGACCTGGCCCAGCGGGCCCCCCACGAGCTCTCCGACGGGCAGAAGCAGAGGGTGGCCCTTGCCGGGGTCCTCGCGATGCGGCCAAAGCTGGTGATACTCGACGAGCCGACATCACTGCTCGACCCCAAGACGGCTTCTGAGCTGGTCGCCCTGGTGGCCAGGCTCAGGGAAGAGCTGGGGACCACCTTCGTCGTAGTGGAGCACCGCCTGGACCTCCTTGTGGGGGTCGCAGACAGGCTGGTCGTGATGGACGGAGGGAGGAAGGTTCTCGAAGGGGCCCCCAGGGACGTGCTCTTCGGCGATGATGCCGAGGCACACGGCGTGGCCATCCCTGCTGTCACCAGGGTGCAGAAGGCGCTCACAGAGAGCAAAGGCGGGAGGGCTGTCGCAGGACGGCTGCTGACCCCGTCCGAGTTGGCCTCCGCCGTGGAGGGGAGGCAGGGATGATAGAGTTCAGGGATGTCACGTTCGTCCACCAGAACGGCGTCAAGGCCCTGGATGGGGTCAGCCTCAGGGTGGAGGCAGGCGAGTTCGTCGCCCTGGTCGGTGAGAACGGGGCGGGGAAGACGACCCTCGTCAAGCATGTGACTGGCCTGCTGAAGCCGGCGTCAGGCAGCGTCCTCGTCGACGGCGTCGACACGAGGGAGGCGAGCACGGCCCAGCTGTCGCGGAAGGTCGGAGTCGCATTCCAGAACCCCGACCACCAGCTCTTCTCAGAGACCGTGGAGGAGGAGATGTCGTTCGCCCTCCGGAACTTCGGGTTCTCCCCGGAGCTGGTGCGGAACCGCGTCGCCTGGGGGCTGGAACTCTTCGGTCTGGAAGAGTACAGGAGGTCGTCTCCGCTGGTCCTCAGCGGCGGGGAGAAGAAGAGGCTGACCTTGGCGTGCATCCTGGCCTGGGACCCGCAGGTGGTGATACTCGACGAGCCCACGGTGGGGCAGGACGCCATCCAGAAGGAGAGGCTGGCGGGGACGATACAGATGCTGAAGTCTGCCGGGAAGACCGTGCTGGTGGTGTCCCACGACATCGAGTTCCTCTGGCCGATACAACCGAGGGTGGTGGTGATGAAGGGCGGGAGGGTCGTGGGAGACGGCCCCTCGGCAGACCTCATGCAGGATAGGGATCTGCTGGGATCGGCGAGGATCGCCCAGCCGCAGCTAGTGGAGTTCTACCAAGCGCTTCACCGCAGGCCTGTGGCACCCTTCGTCCACGCCCTGGACGCCGCGCGCTGGGCCGGGGAGACCCTGCAGCCATGATGTGGCTCAGCGGAGGCTTCATCTTCAGGAAAGGCTACTCGTTCTATCACAGGCTGGACCCCAGGGCCAAGCTCCTGAACTCGGTGCTGATGTTCGTGACGACGCTCCTCGCGAGGTCCGTCTTCGAGATGGTACTGGTAGTCGCGTTCATGGTTGGGCTTTCGGCAGCCGCCACGGTCCTGAAGAGGGTGGCCAGGACCATGGCGTTCACGGCGCTGTTCTCGGGGTTCATCTTCGTGGTGAACGTGCTGTTCACCAGGGACCTGGAGACGTCGGTCCTCTACGCCACGAGGTTCATAGCAATAGTGGTGTCGACCAGCATCTTCTTCATCACCACGTCGCCTGACGAGCTCGAGCAGGTCATGAAGATGTTCAGGCTCCCCAGGGACGTCGTTTTTGCCTTCGTCACCGCAGTCAGGTTCATACCGGTCATGATGCTCGACACCATACAAATCATGGACGCCCAGAAGTCCAGAGGGCTGGAGCTGGAAAAGGGGAACCTCGTCCGCAGGGTCAGGAACATGATACCCATATTGATCCCTCTGGTGGTCAACTCGGTGGTGAGGAGCGGAGAGCTGGCCGAAGCCATGGAGGCAAGGGCGTACGGCGCGGCCCCCAGGCCCACGTCCCTCCTGGCATACAGGGCGAGGCGGGTGGACATCGGGGTAGCGTGCGCGTCCGTCGCGTTGTTCGCGCTCGCCGCCTATTCCTTTTATTTCGTCATTCCAGTGCAGTTCCCGTGATTCCCGCCCGGGTGGTGGTCGACGAGAGGGAGAGGGCGAGCGGGGTCCCTGACGAGCTGGCCAAGCTCAACGTCAGGGTGTACTTCAGCAGGCTCCCGGTGGCGGATTATGTCCTCAACCCCGAGATTGCCGTAGAGAGGAAGTCTGTCAGGGACCTGGTCGCGTCAGTCTACGACTCGCGCATATTCGACCAGGCGGCGAAGATCTCTGCGGCCTACGCAAAGCCGTTCCTGGTGGTCGAAGGGGACTCCAAGGAGGTCGCCATCCTGGCAAGGAACATGAAGTCGTTCTTCGGGGCCATCGCCAACGTGTCCATCGCCTACGGGCTGAGGGTGCTTTACACGGCGAACCAGAGGGAGACCGCCCTCGCCATCTCAGAGTTACTCGTCCAGGCCAGGGCTAAGCCCCTCGCCAGGATGCCGTCGGAGGTCCCCCGCAAGGCGAAGAGCACCCCCCTGCAGCAGGTCTACCTGCTTTCGTCCCTCCCTGGGGTCGGGAGAAGGCTGGCGGAGAAGCTCCTGTCGAAATACGGCACCCCCAGACGGGTGATGGCCCTCACCGCGGGGGAGCTGGCCATGACCGGAGGCATAGGCTGGAAGAGGGCCGAGAAGATCAAGGAGGTGCTGGACTCGAAATATGCGAGGTACGTCGAAGCTGCCCCGCAGTCGAGGCTGGAAGGATGAAGGTCGCGGTTCTCGGAGGGACAGGCCGCATGGGAAGGGCCATCGCCAGGCAGCTTTCCCGGCACAACGAAGTGGTGATCGGTTCCCGGGACCCGTCGAGGGCCTCGGAGGCGGCCAGGCTGATTCACGGGGCGACCGGGTCAGACTACCTCGGCGCCTCGGAGGCCGCGGATGTCGTGGTCTTCACAGTCCCCTATGAGGCCCTGGGCGCTGCGGCGGGGCTCGCCGCTGCGCTCTCGGGGAAGGTGGTGGTCTCAGCGGTCAACCCGCTGAGGGTCGAGGCTGGGCTTCTACGGTACGGGCTGGAAGAGGGGTCCGCGGCGGAGGAGCTTGCCGGCCTCCTCCGGGAGAGCAGAGTGGCCACGGCGTTCAACCATGTCTCTTCTCTGTTCTTCGAGAGGGACGAGCCGGTCGCCATGGACATACTTGTGGCTGCGGAGACCAGGGAGACGTTCGAGGTGGTCTCAGGGTTGGTGAAGTCCATCCCGAACCTCAGGCCGCTCTACGCCGGGCCCCTCTCCCAGGCCCGGGTCATCGAAAGGATGACCCCCCTGGTCCTCAACCTCGCCAAGCTCAACAAGACAGGAAGCTTGACCACGAGGTTCGTCTCCGTAAGGGGATAGAGGAGGCCGGAGCGGTCATGCCCCGCGCCTAGGATCCGGGATACTGGCTCAGCCCGTCCTGCCATCCGGCATAGAGGACCGGCCTGTACCTACGGTAGTCCCAGAAGCCGCTGAAGGCGCCCGCAGCGCGGGCGTCCTCTACGCGCGCGACCAGGAGCAGGTGGTCGCCGAGGCGGCGGGTCGCCTGCAGCCTGCATTCCAGGGTCGCCACCGCTGCGTCGAGGACCGGGACCTTCAGCTTCACCCCCTCCGAGTATTTCAGCCCGGCCTCTGCGAGCTTGTCCTTCACCGCGGCACCGCTGGCGGTGGCCAGCTTCGACAGGGCTGACGATCTCTCTCTGCCGACGATTGAGAGGGAGAAGCAGCGCGCCTTCCTGGCTAGCCTGCATGTGTAGCCCCGAGGAGCGCACGCCACGGCGACCATCGGCGGGCGCTCGGAGACAGACAGGTAGGACACCACGGGCATGGCCGAGACCCTGGCCCCTGCCTTCGCGGCCATCACCAGAGGGACCTGAGGATAGAAGAGGCGGTGGACTAGCGACGGGTCGATGCCCATGGGGCAAGCGGTGGGACTCCGGTTAGTTAAGTGGAGGCGCAGGCGCGGGCGACTCTGCGGAACCCGCGCGCCCCTATCTTCGCGGGCTCTTCAGGAGGCGCTTGCGGACGCCGGAGTTGATCTCTAGCCGCTCGAGGGCCCTGACGAGGCTGGACCCGCCCAGCTTCATCCTCCTGCCTGAGAGGAACCTCTTCACCTTAGCTTCCCTGGCCACCCCGCAGACAGGGAGGATGCGCATCATGTAGAGGTAGAACTGCTGCGACCCTCCGTACATGTCGTAGATGGCGTCGTAGTGCTCGGAGAGCCACGCCCAGTAGACGTCCCGGGCACTGGTGTTGAGGGCGCCGAAGGCCATCGGGTAGGCTGAGTCCGAGCGGCTGACATCCTTGCTAATCCCTAGGTCTAGGGCCTTTTCGACCAGCGCCGGGTCCTTGAAGGAGTAGAGGGCCTCGTAGATCTTCGCCCTGTCCACCTCACCCTGCAGCGTCTTCACCATCTCTACGAGAGGCCCCATGGCCTTCTCCCCGTAGGTTATGGCATAGGCTGAAGCGACTGCCCCCTTCAGGTTCGGGTCGAGGTCTTGGTAGTGATCGAACCTCTTGGCGAGCTTGGCAGCGTAGGCGTAGTCGACGCCGACGTACTGCGAAACAAGAGCCTCCCTGGCCGCGCCCAGATATTCAGGCTCGCCGGGCTTCGGGTCCTCCCCTATGCTGGCGATGAGAGGCGGATAGAACTTCGGGTAGACGGAGTGGAGCCCTGGCGAGTCCCAGGCGATGGCGTTGAGAAGATGCAGCTGCTCGGCGGCCACCTGGATCGTGAGGTTGTCGGGGGTCCCGCCGCACAGAGCGATGAACCTGAAGTACTCCGCCGGGTCGATCTCCCCCGCCTGCAGGAAGAGGAAGAGGTCGTTGATTAGGCCTGCCCTGTCGTAGGAGTTGAGGTCGGCGAACCCCGCCGCCAGCCTCTCGTACCCTTTACTGTCGTAGCGGGTGACGTGGAAGCCCCCTCTCCCAGGGTTGACTAGCACGTCCTGGCCCCCTACGTCGAGCGTCATTGACCTCTTGTCGAAGAAGACCTTTGTCTCCTTCCCCCCGGCGCTGACTGCGGTCGTAATCGGCCATGGAGGAGCAGAGACGCTCCCGGTGATCATGAACCTCTTCTGGGTGAGCCTGACCTTCTTCCCTTCGGAGCGGACCTCGACCACGGGGAAACCCGGCCTGGTGAGCCACCCCTTGGCCACCTTGCTCACTGGGAGGCTGGAGGCCCTGCCTAGGGAGTCCCAGAGGTCCTTCCCTGAAGCGTTGGAGAAGCTGAACTTCTTGAGATAGTCAGACACCCCCCTCCTGAAGGCATCCTCCCCCACGTAAGACTCGAGCATCCTCAATATGCTCCCTCCCTTGTTGTAGCTGATCTGATCGAACATGTGCATTGCGTCTTCTACCCGCCGGACATGGGCCTGGACAGGGTGCGTGTTCTTGACCGCGTCGAGGTTGAGCGCCATGAGGGTCTCGTCCATTAGGAAGATGCTCATGGTGTCCCACTCCGGCCTGAGCCGGTCCGTCATCTTGTACCCCATGAAGGTGGCGAAGCTCTCGTTCAGCCAGAGGTCGTCCCACCACTTCATCGTCACGAGGTCGCCGAACCACTGGTGCGCCACTTCGTGGACCATCGACATGGCCCCCCTGTTCTTCTGTCGGAAGGCGGCGCCCTCGGTGACAAGGGCGTAGCTCTCCCTAGAGGAGATCGCCCCCCAGTTCTCCATGGCGCCTGTGTGGTATTCGGGGAGGGCTACGATGTGGAGCTTCTTCAACGGGTATGGGACACCAAAGTAGTCTGCAAAGTCATGTACAGAGCCGGACGCCATCCTGAGGGCCAGCTCGGAGTTCTTGGCCTGGCCAGGCCGGGTGGCGGTGATGACCTCGACGTCCCCGGAGCGGGTCCTGGTCTCCTCCATGTTGCCGATGGCGAAGAAGAGGAGGTATGTCGACATCCGGGGGGTCTCTTCGAACACATGCCTCGTCCTCCCCCCTCCAAGGTCCTCGGCGCGGGCCTCCTGGGTGTTGGCGATGACCTTGAGCCCGGACTCGGCGGTGATCTCGAGCCTGAACGCGGCCTTGTACGATGGTTCGTCGACGCATGGGAATACGGTCCTGGCTTCGGCTGGCTCCAGGTCAGTGGCGAGGATGTAGTCCTTCCCGTACTTCGACTTGTAGAGCCCGAAGATGACGTCGTCGGTCACCTGCTTGGCGTAGGATATGTCCACCTTCGACAGCTTCCGTGGGACCCCCGAGATGAGCAGCTTGGACCTTTTCTTGTCGTGCCGGAACCTCGCCGCCTTCCCGTCGACCTTGACCGACCCCACATCCAGTGCCGAGCAGTCCAGCGACAGCGAGGCGGGGGACCCCTTGACCGCCACGGTCTCCTCGCCTTTCAGGCGGGCCTTTCGAAAGTCGACGTCGAGCCTGAGGTCATAGGACACAATCTCCGTTCCTGACCACCGGCCTCTGGGCCGCCGAGAGCCCCCTTAAAGGATGCTTGACGGCCTATTCCTTGTCGATGAATTCCTCGGCCTTCGGCGGGTCCGGCGGGAGTCCCTTGCGCTTCCTGATGTCCGTGACCAGCCCCCACAGCATGTTCTGAGGGACCGCCTGCCACGTCTTGAAGTGGGTGTTCCAGACAGCCTTGCCCGCCGTTGCCCCTCTCATCTTCTCGCTCAGGTCGAACGTCTCGGCCGCGGGGATCTCTCCCTCCACCACTGTCATGACCTCCTTCTGGTCTATCCTGACCAGCTTCCCCCTCTTCGCGCTGATGACCCCGGTCACCGCGCCTATGAGGTCTGACGGCCCCTTCACCTCTATCCCCAGTATGGGCTCCAGGAGAGTGGGGTTGGCTGACAGCATGGCCCCGAGTATGGCCCTCCGTGAAGCGGGCATGAGCTGGGCGTAGGTCCGGTGGGCTGGGTCCTCGTGGGGGACGAAGTTGGTGAGTGCCACCTTGACCCCTCGGGTGAACTCGTAGGCGAGCGGCCCGTTCTTCATGATGTCGTCGAAGCCTGCCCTGATGGAGTCCATCGACTCCTGCAGGAACTGGACCCCCTTGGTGACCTCGGTCAGGATGTTGCCCCTCTCGTCGACGGCCTGGAAGTTGCGGGCCTGGTCGGGGTCCCATCCGTGGTCGCGGAGGGTCTTGATCACCCCCTTCGTCTCCACGTTCTCGCTTATGGTCCCGTTGCGGATTAGCTCGACGACGTCGGGCTCAAGGGGCTCGACCTCGATGAAGATCTTGTTGTGCCTGTTAGGAGACCTGGCCATGATGGGGCCGGCGCGCGCGCGGATGGTCTCCCTGTAGTTGATGATTGGCGGCGAGGTGATGATCTCCAGCCCCGCCTGCTGAATCTGCGTGGTGGCTATCTCGAGGTGGAGCACCCCCATCCCTGCCATGAGGGTCTCCCCGGACTCCTGGTTGATCGTTATGACGAGGTTCGGGTCCTCGATGTTGAGCCTCCGCATCACCTCGACGAGCTTGGGGAGATCCCTCGGGTGCTTCGCCTCCACCGCCACAGTGACGACGGGCTCGCTGACATAGTGGATGGACTCGAACGTGGCGACCCCCTTCTGGTTCGAGATGGTCTCCCCCGACCTGATGTCCAGGCCGAGGAGCGCCGGGATGTTACCCGCAGGGAGCGAATCGACTATCTCCCGCTGAAAGCCCATGAATATCTGGACCGACTGTATCTTCCCCTCTCTCTTCGAGTTGAGAAGGTAGACCGTGTCGCCGTTGCTGACGCTGCCGGAGAAGAGCCTCCCGGTGGCCACGAGCCCCGCGGCGGGGTCGACGACCACGTTGGTGACCATCATGACCGTGGGTCCGTTCTCGTCGCAGGCGAGGAGGGCCTTCCCTACGTCGCTGTTGAGGTCCCCCTGTGGCCAGATCTTCGGGATGCGGTAGGTCTGGGCGACGTGAGGAGGCGGATGGTGCCTGACGACCATGCCCAGCAGAGCCTCGTGGAGAGGGAGCTTCTTGCCGAGCTCCTCCGGAGTCGAACTCTGATACGCGTTGATGATGTCCTTGAACGACATCCCCGCGGCCTTCGCCATGTCGAAGTTGAATCCCCACTTGTCCTTCGATGACCCGAACGCGACCTGGGCGTCCTGGACCGAGACCTTCCACTTCTGCTTGTACTCCGGTTCGGCGTATGTCTCGACGAGACGGTTGAAGTCCCTCACGATGCCGAAGAGCCACTCCTGCATCTTCTCAGGGGAGAGGCGGAGCTCCTTGATCAGCCGGTCGATTTTGTTGATGTAGACGACGGGGCGGACGCGCTCTTCAAGGGCCGAACGGGTCACAGTTTCGGTCTGGGTCATAATGGATTCGACGGCGTCGACTACGACAATTGCGCCGTCAACCGCCCGTAAGCTTCGAACTACCTTGCCGGAAAAATCAATGTGTCCGGGAGTATCAATCAGGTTGATGACATAGGGCTTCCCCGCGGACTCGTAGTACAGCGTCACGTTGGCGGCTTTGATGGTCATCTGTCTTTGCTGCTCGAGTTCCATGTAGTCGAGAGCTAACGCTTGCCCTGCCACCGAAGGCGACAACATGCCAGTCGCAGCTAGGAGACTATCGCTTGTGGTTGTCTCTATGGCAACGCCGAATGACTATCGGCGTTGATACCATGGTCCACGTGAGCGATGATTCCAAGGTTGCGTATCTGGTCCTTGTTGTGGACTATCTTCAGGGCTTCTGCTGTCGTCTTGAACTTCGGCATAGTCCTTTCACTAAGTCTGCCCTTATGAAGTGGTTATGAACGTTTCCTTATCAGATAGATTGTAGCATAATGTTCTCTGCCGCTCCAGTATCTCTAGCTCGACCCGTCGTCCGCCACCTCTCGGCTCAGAAGGACATGAAGCTGTCGTAGAGCACCACCTTCAGGGTGGCCTCTGCCTTCTGGCTCAGGAACCTCCTCGCCATGAGGGTGTCCCCGAGGACCCTCTTGAACGCAGAGAAGACTACTCTGCCATCCACCTCTTGCCGTAGCCCTTCAGCTCCTTCCACTTCTCGTACCCGACCCTGCGCACGAGGATCGCCTCGTCCTTCCTGAGGGGGGACCACTTGGCCTTCTCCGACGCGTTCTTCCTGAGCTTGATGGCAGGGTCGATGCCACGCTCGTGCATAGGGAAGTTCCTCCTGGAGTCGTAGGCAGAGTCCGCGTACGCCCTCGCCACCCTCCTCTTCCTTGCGACCTCCCTGACCATCGGGACGAACTTCTTCGTGTCCCCGGTCTTCTCGGACGTCACCCTGAACCCGACGATCTTCCCCGTCTTCCCATCCGCGACGACGTGGAGCTTGATGAACTTCCTCTTCTCCTTCCTCCAGATCGCCTCGATGTAGGAGCCCTTGTTCGTGGTGGAGAGGCCCGTCGAGTCGACGACCACGGTGATGGCGTCGTCGTCTTTCCCCTCCGCCATCTTTTCCACGTATTCTGGCTTCTTCCTCTTGACCATCGCCAGTATCCTCCTCCTGACCTGTGTGAAGTGCATCTCTTTAACGAAAGCGAGGTACTCGGAGAGTGACCCGGTCATGCCCTCTATCACCCTGTACGGCGCGTTGAACCCTACCCTGAAGAAGGACAGGAACTCGATGTAGGACTCTGGGAACTCGTACGGCCTCCCCGTCTTGTCGCCGTTCATCCCCTCAAGTTCGTCGTTCCAGCGACTGGCGAAGCCGAGGTCGAACAGGACCCTCCCTCTCTCCACCAGGGATTCGTTGTAGTCGTGCCATGACATTCCACGAGGCATGCCTCAACCGAGGCCGTGAGCGGATTACGGAGGCAGGACAAGGGCGATAGACACAGAACTCAAGTTATGCTACAATCTACTTATCAGAGCGTTGTTGAATAACTCCGAATCAGACCAGATTTATGTTAAGTCGCACAGGAGTGGCTCGCCAGACAACCAGGTAGAATTATCATAGACACAGTAGTTATTCAACAAGCCTCTTATCAGGGGTCTCCTGTTAAGTTATCTGCGCTGTCACTGAAAGGGATTTGGGAAGGGCATTTCCGGCCATTTCTTCTCGAGTAGTTGCTTCACGGTGACAATCTGAATCTTCGGGTATTTCCTACCCCAAGTTGGCGATTCGTAGTATTCAGCGTCCCTCGCTTCCGTCTTCATGGGTTCAGTTGGCTCATCTAGGGTTATCAGAATCCCCATTGCGGCTTTCCAGTTGTTGACAGTCCCAATCAAATCCCGTACGTCGCTCGCGCCTACGTTCTCGCCACCCTTGGCTTGGATGATAATCCTTCGGAAGTTGGGGTCGTTACCCTCCTTGAAGGTGAGATAACCGTCCCTTCCTCTGTCGGCCCCCTTCTTGCCGACCTTGCTCCCTTCTGGCGCTCCGATTGGTCGGGCGTCGAGCAAAGAAAGTGACCACCACTGGAATTGGTATTTGTCGGCCTTGGCGAGGCCCTGTGCCTCATTGAATGTGGTTGGCTCCCCTATAATCTGGTAATTGCGGGGCGTGTAGACCTTCATTTCCCTTAACGCGGATTTCATAATGGAGATTGCCAGATGTGTGATGTCGATTCCTATCCAATTCCGCTTCAATTCATTGGCCTCGAAGATTGCTGTCCCGCAACCACAGAAGGGGTCGAGAACCCAGTCGCCTTCGTCAGAACTGGCCTCTATGATTCTGTCGAGCAATGCAGCCGGCTTCTGAGTGGGATAACCAAGCCGCTTAGGAGATTGCGGTGGGATTGGGCCAATGTCAGTCCAGAGGTCTTGCACATCGACGCCACCAAGATCGTCCTTATACTGCATGAACATCGGCGTCCCTCCCTCTTTCTTCGGCCAAGAAATGCGGCCAATCTCGTCCAGTTTGTCAAGCGCCGTTTGAACATCTGGGAACGGTCCCTTCCCCAACAAAGGTCGGACATAGCCAGGTATCGCCCAATGCCTGCCGATCTTCGTCGGGTCAATCCCACGCCAAGGCTTTCCGGACGAGCCGTTGCGCGTTCCAGAACCAGTTAGAAGCGTAAGTCGATATTGCCCCCTTGAATCTTCGAACTTGAAGAAATTGTCGAGGTATTCCTGCGAGTATTCGAGGGGTTTCGGATGCCAGACATACTCATCCGATTTGGTATAGAAGAAAATGGTATCATGAATCGGGCCATATCGATTCGCGCCGCTAGGCGTAAGTTCTCTTCCACGAAATCTCGTTCCTGAAACGAGTGGGGCCGAAAATGGTATCGAGGATGACTTTCAGGTAATGGCTCGCTGTCGGGTCACAATGGAGGTAGAGAGAGCCGTTGTCCTTCAGGACGCGATGAAGTTCTACTAGGCGAATCGCCATCATCACAAGGTAAGCGGTAAGGTCATTCCTTCCCAAGAAGGCGACGAAAGCCTTGACGGCCTCGCCTACCTCTGGGGAGCGCTCTTGTAACTCAACATAAGCAGCTTCTGCCGCATCGTCCCAATGCCAGAAATCATCGAATGCTTGAATCTGGGCCGCTGACTGTTTACCGCCCTTCTCCTTGAAGAGGACGTTGTATGTCTCCTTATTGTTGAACGGAGGGTCGAGATAAATCAGCGCGATGCTTTCAGATCGTAAGTAGTCTCTGAGGATCTTGAGATTGTCGCCATAGAATAGGGTGTTGACCTTCGGATTGGAAGGTGAAGTCAAGCCCGCCGAATCGGCTCAACATATTGTATAAAGTGATTGCCTCCTTAGCGGATAATATCCTTCAGGGCAGTTTAAGGGAGCTTTCACTACGTTGTTTCAGGTGGTCAAGCATAGAAAAAGGGGGATGGGAAGACTGTCTGTTGAGCCGATAGAATAACAACTGTTGCTTTGTTTCACTATCGAACCCGACGAGTTTTGAGAACTTGGAGATTTCCCCGGCGCTGGTAATCTCACTGGTCCAGAGAACAGTCAACTCTTTGCGAAAGTCCGAGTATGCGACTGAAGGCTTCAAAGTTGTCTCCATCCCGAACGATCTCTGAAGAAGTGCTGCCGAGGCCAGAAGCAGTGAAGGATGCTGGTTGACAATTTCTTTGGCATCGGGGGGCAGATTGTTGTATGGTGTGACGCGCGGTTTTCGCGAGATTAGATTCCTGTAAGGTTCAAGCTGGGGAACGGCTACAGTTTGAACGAGTCGCATGAACCGAGCCATCCCTTCAGCGGTCCACAAGGCTCTGAGATATGCAGATGCGACGTTACTAGGAGATGAAAACAGCCACAGTGGAGTTGCGTTGTTGGCAACTTTCTGTCGAAGTTTCGTGTTAATCCCTGCCAAGTTCAGAAGAGTTGGCATGAGGAGACTCCAGTTTGTTTCGCTTATGTCTGGATAGATGCCTGTATTGACCCGCATGCGTCCGATGACGTGTTCGACAGCCCGCTTCATTAGATCATGGAGCTGTTGGTCTTTGTTCGTGAAGGTACAGTTTCCGTGCTTGGAGTCAGTGTAGTATCCCAGAATTGCAGCTCCTTCCGCATTGAAGAAGTTGAATGGGAGTTTGGGTTCGATCTCCTTAGGCCAATTGTTTTTGTGGCACTTCACGCGGAGCACGCAGGGTTCAAGTTGGTCGATGTCGAAGCTAACATGCTCCCTAGCTCGGAATAGGCTTTCGATGGTGATGTAGCCGTAGTATTTTGCTACAGCACACGAGTAGATGTTCTCGAGGCCAAGACTTTTGGCTTCTTTGGCGCTGTATCTCTGCCTGATTGTTTTCCAGAGGTCTGCCAGAATCGAGAGGCCACGTTCAGAGAGATGAATTGCGGTCTTGCCAGGGAGGTCACTGAGATGAATCAGAGGCTTCCCAGGATTGATACGATAGTGTGCTTCGAGTTGGTCCAGCCACTCTGGCCTGTATTGGTGCAGCCGACGACTTTGTGTAGTTATTTGCGCAGCACCTAGGTTCCTGACTCTGGAAATTGCATACTCGATTTCGAAGGTCTTGGAATCTGTTCCCTTCTTTTCCCCTTTGTTCGATTCGTCGTTCGGTCTCGTGTTGTCCATAGTCTGCATTTCCTCTTAACGGCCAGGCTGTGCCAGTCCTGAACAACGACCGAATCTGTTGCGAAAGTTTGGATGTGTTGGTGGTCTGTTAGAACTGGTCCATTGCTTCGCTGTACTGATGACCAGTCACAACCGTTTCCTTGTCTTCCCTTTCCTCCTTCCGCATGGTCAGTCGGTCGCCTCCCCACCTTCAGCGTGCTTTGCTCGCGGGCCGTTCCTATGCGGACCTGTCTCGCGCCTGACCTCTCGATCGGGCGTTCATCTTGCACTCCGATGGGGCACGGAAACCTCTGGGATGTTACCCAGATTTCTATACTGCTTCACAAAGCGTTACCAAACCACAGCCTTTCATTCACACGTCGTGACCGTGGGCACGGTTTCGTGCGGGGACGGCACCACAAGGTAACGTTTCGTGACTCTGAACCCGCGGCACTGTCACGATCTGTGAGCCACCCTTCAAAGGAGAGTCACGCCCGACGACGGGCATGGCCCCGAAAGGCTCCATAGTCGTCGGGGAGCAGCTGCGCACCCTCGACCCCACCCCGAGGGGGGTCGTCACCCTGGACCTGGAGGCGCTCAGCAGGCATGTCGCGATACTTGGGACCACTGGGTCGGGGAAGTCGACCTGCGCCGCGATGATCGCCCGGGAGCTGGGCGCGCTTGGCAAGGCGGTCGTCGTCCTGGACAGGACGGGGGAGTACGTGGAACTCCTCAGGTCGGCCGCGCCGGCGGTGCTCACCCCCGGGAGCGACTTCGCCATTTCTCCCTTCGACCCGCGCGGGAAGTTCGACCACGAGCGCACGGACGAATGGATCTCGCTCCTGGAGCACTACAGCAGGGTGAGCTTCGGGGTTGGCCTCTCCCCGCTGCAGAACCGGGTGCTCAGAGACGCCCTGGAGTCATACTTCCACGGGACCCAGAGGCCCCTGCCTGTCCGCGAGCTGGTCCGGAGGCTCCAAGAGGCCGAGGACGAGCTCTTCAAGCTCAGGGGGTGGGTAGAGTCGATAGAAGCGCTGGTCTCAAAGCTCTGGCCCCTGACCCACGGCGCCATAGGAAGGACCCTCGACGCCCAGGGCGGAGGGTTCGAGACAACCAGCCTCTTCGGGGCCGGGGTGAAGGTAGTGGACCTCTCGGGGCTCCCGGACGACAGGGCGAAGAACATGCTGAGCCAGCTGTTGCTCAAGGAGGTATACGAAGAGACCAGGAAGCGGGGGAGGACGGAGGCGCTGCGTCTGGTGATGGTCATCGATGAGGCCCAGAACCTGGCTCCGGTCTTGAAGGACTACACGAGCATCCCGGAGAGGTGCGCCATGGAGCTCCGAAAGTATGGATTCTCCCTGGTGGTCTGCGCGAGCAGGCCCTCGCTGCTGAGCCAGAACGTCATCGCGAACAGCAACACCCTCATCTGCCACATGCTGAACAACGAGACGGACCTGGAAGCCGCGGCGGGGTTCTTCGTAGGTTCGAATGTGAAAGACTCGCTGAGGCGGCTCCCTGTGGGGGTGGGGATGCTTCAGGTGAACCACCCGGAGCCAAAGGACGCGGTCAGGGTCAGGATTGGCACCGACGGACAACGGAAGAATGTCCTAGGCGACCTGGTAGTGGGAGCGTTCAGGGACCAGCGTCACCGAGCGGCCGAAGCCTTTCGCCCCGGATGAGCAAAGCAAGCATCTTCGCCCCGTCGTCCAGGGTGTTCATCTGGTATCGCGGCCTCTCGCGGGACCCAACGTTGGTCACGACCCCGTATCGCTCCAGCCTTTCCAGGGCCAGCCTGAACCGCCCTTCCCTCAGAACCGACCGCCTCCCCGCCGCGCACCTCGAACCAATCTCCCGGAGGGGGAGCGCCTCCTGGGCGTTGGTCAGGACGCAGACCAGCCTGTACTCCGGAGAGCCCCCGAAGGCGACGTGCACCGCCTTCCTCGCTTCGTTGAGGAGGTCAGCCTGCACAAGGACCTCGACCATCCGGAAGGCCCTGCCGAGGCCCCTGGAGGTGTCCCCGGGGCTAGGCATAGATCCGCGCCACAGCCCTCAACTGCGCCCTGGTGAGCTTCACTTCGGCGCCCCCCGGGGTCTCGACGGACACCTTTCCTTCCGCTTCGCCCCTGGCCATGACCCTGTCGGAGAACGGCTCCGTCCTGGAGGCGTCCAGCGCGGCGAGGAAAGGGGAGAACGCGTCGGGCCCGGGCCAGCCGTGCCTTTCCTGGATCTTCTCGACGACTTCGGCGAAGAGAGGCTGCCTGGCGGGGGTGAGATCGGAAGGGGGTATGGAGGGGGTACCCGCAGGCTCGGAGAGCCTGAACGCCCTGTGGGAGACGACCAACCCCTCCTTGGTCCTTACGGCGAAGACGTCGAATGGGAGGGACGACACGGCCTCCAGGTCTTCGGTCCCGATGTCGAGGCGGTCGAGCGTCAGTGAGAGCCTCTTGCCGGCGTCGCGGCTGTCCAGGGGGAGAAGGTGGGCCCCCCTCTGCGATAGCATCCGCGCCTTGCACCGCAGGGTCCTGAGGACCTTCTCCTCGGCTCCCCTGTAACCAAGTGCGTAGACGCTCACGACCTGGAACGCCGAGGGGGACCTGCCCGCGAAGACCAGGAGCCGGCCGTCCAGGGCGGCGACCCCCCTCGTCTGATCCTGCGCTTCGAGCTTGACCTCGGCGAGTGCGTGCCAGCGCAGCGGGAAGAGCCTGCTCCTGAGGAGTATCGAGTCAGTCATGGGGACCACCCCGCCCCCCACCCCGTGCCTGCGCGCGAGGGGCCAGAAGACTACGGCGAGCCCGCCCGTGAAGAAGGCTATCGGCGAGAGCGTCCCACCGGCTTCCACCGCGGCTAGCGCCAGCAGGAAAAGCACGCCCCCCGCCGTATACCTGCCCCAGGGACGCCGGGGCCTCGCCAGGACCTGCTGCTTGAGCATGACCGCACGCTGGGCCCTCGGCTTACGGAAGGAGTAGACGAGGTAGACCAGGGCCAGCAGGAAGATGGGCCACGCGCCGAGACCCAGGGCGATTAGCCCCGCTAAGACCGCGAGCATTCGCGCTCCCCACCCCATCAGTGGAACCCCTCCCCGTCCTGCCGGGCGTAGGCGAACCTGGTGTACTCCTCGAGGGCTGGGTGCCTGGCGGCCCAGAAGGCCTTGGTGCACTCCTCCTTCTCGTCCGGGTTGAGCGCCTCCGGATTCCTGTCTTTGTTCCTCGACGCCGTGGACTTCGTGAGCTCGAGGGAGAACTTCGCGTCGTGGCCCAGGATGACACCGCCGTAGGGTATCCGGTCCCAGGGGTTGATGGGGTCGATGGAGACGTGGCTTGTGACCAGGACGGCGATCTTGAACTCGGCGCAGAGGCGCTGGGCGTGGGCCAGCAGCATTGCGAGGCCCGCGCTCCGGGCAGGGAGGTCCTGGGTGCTCGGGAAGGAGGCCTTGAACGGCGCGGATATCGAGTCATAGACGAGGAGCTTGGCGCCGGTGTCCCGGATGATCTGATGCAGCGCTGACTGATAGGTTGGCGTCTGCCTCATCTTCAGCTCGACCCTCCCCCCGCTCGAGACCTCCTTGGCCGCGTCGATGCCGTGGAGGTTAAGCAGGTCCACCACCTCAGGGGTCTGGAACACGAGGACCGAGGGCCCCTTCGGAGGGAGCTCGACTGTGAAGTCAGGCGAGAAGATGTCAGCCACGGCGCTGAGGTGGGAGTCGGAGTAGGAGACTCCGAGATGGCTCAGGGCTCCGTCGATCGCGTTGATGAGCTGTCCCCTCGTCACCGGTTTCCTCTTCGGAGAGACCTTTGGCGCCCTCTCGAGCTTTATCTCCGCGACGTTGAGTTCCTTCCCTAGTCTCTTGGCCATCCTGTCACGCCAGTATGGGACGAGATAGCTCGCGTAGGACTGCTCGGTGTCGAGTATGACGGCGCTCCCGCCGCACGCGGCCGCGTGGCAGGCGGCCTGGAAGGAGATTATGCTCTTCCCCAGGGCCTTCTCCCCGAAGATCTGAGTGACCGTCCCCGTGGCCAGGCCGCCGTCCGTCAGGGAGTCCACGGCGGAGCATCCGGTGGTGAGGTGCTCCATCACCCGCTCAGCCCCTGGAGGAGGCGCCTGCCTGTCTCCGTCACGGTGTAAGAGAGGATCTTCGGGCCGCCGCCGGCCTCCTTCGGCTCAAGGACCAGGTACCCCTCTGAATGGAGCCTGTCTATCTCGGCCGCGACGTCCGCCGGGAGGAACTGCACGGAGAGGTAGGAGACCACGGACTGCCTGTTGGCCGATTCATACCTGGAGACCTCGTCGAGGATCGTCTTCGTGAGCTCCGCGCTGGGTCTCTTGGGCAGGACCAGCCTGGGGGCACCGGGCAAAGACATGGGCCTGATGATGCGTGGGACGAACCCCTGCGTCTCATCTGAGCGGTCGTCACAGACGGTGTAGGAGCAAGCGAGGGCCGCGGCCTGCCTCCGGGCATTCCTGCCGTTCCATGCTTCGCTTGAGTAGACTCTTACCTGCATCGAGTCTGTCAGCTCGCCGCTGAGGAGGGCAGGGAGGGAGGTGGCGAGGACGAGCGGGGTTTTCGATTCGAGGAGGCGCGCCAGGAGCTTCGCTGGGTTCTGGTAGCGGGTGAGGCGCCTGAAGAGACGGTGAGCGCCGGTGATGAGGAGGGCGTCTGGGGAGGAGACCGGACCGGAAAGGAGATGCACGAGCTTGGCGACGTAGAGCCCCGCGGCGAGCTCTGCGGCCTGGGGGTAGGGGGCGCTGGCGAAGGTCACCAGGGCTCGTCCCGCCGTCAGCTCGTCGAATGCGTCCGCCCTGGTGGCGTCGAGGTGCCTGAGGGACCCGATCCTCCCCTTCAGCTTGTCGACATAGTACCCCCTGAAGCCTTCGACCGCTCCCAGGACGTCGTACAGCGCGGCGGGGGTCGCCAGGTCGTTCTGCTCCGAGAGCCTCTGCAGGGAGGCCGAGAGTATCGCCTCGTCCTCTGAGGTGAGGTCGAGGGCGGCGGCGTAGGCAGAGGCGACGAGCTGGCCGTGCATCGCATCATCCCCCTCGAGGTGGAACGCCTCGTACAGCATCGAGCGGTAGTCGAACGTCCTGTAATAGCCTTGGACGTCGGTGGAGATCGAGCCGTCGATGTCAAGAATCGTGAGCCCCGACCCTGCCTCCGCCCCGGCGTAGGCGAACAGGCTCGCCATGGCACCGGCCTGCCTGCCCAGGATGAGGACGCGGTCGCCCAGCCCACGGACCCCGACGCGCCCCCCTGGCCTGTCGAGGGAGTAGCCGAGCCATCCGTCTCCTTTCGCGCTCAACGGGTCAGCGGGTGCATGGTTTACTTAAGGCACTGACGCACAAGTTGAGAGCACAACTTGTTCATATCAGGCTGGGTCCGTCCGGGGGCCGGTTGAGGAACCGGGACACGACGGTGATCTACTGGGAGCTTCTCAGGACCATGGCATCGGGCCCCCAACTCCCGACCAGGCTGGCCCGGACCACCAACATCCCGTACAACAGGCTCGGGGAGTACCTGGAGTTCCTGACCACGAATGGGTTCGTGAAAGCTGATGCCTCCGATGGTCATGAGAGGTACTCGGTGACGCCGAAGGGGATGGAGGTCCTCGGCAGGCTGGACAGCGGCCTGAAGATGCTCTTCTCCGCCCTGGAGTGAACAAGTTGTGAGCTTGCGTTATAAGCAGCGGTGGGCCTGAGACAGATGATGCCCGAGGACAAGGACCCCGGCGTGTCCATGATCGAGCTCCAGGAGGAGTTCATCAGGCACATGGAACGAGGAGGAAAGAAGATCAGGATGCTCGCCCTCGTCGCCACTGTCACGGGCGCCTACTTCGCTGTCAGCTACTTCGTCCAACTGGTTGTCGTCCCCTACGGGCTTGGGGTCACGAGCCAGACTGTGGACCTGGTGGCCCCGGGCCTGGTGGCTGTGGGGATCCTGAGCCTCGCAGTCTCGATCCTCTGGTGCTATGCAGGGGCGAGGAACCTTCTGTTCGAAAGGAGGCTGGCTGAGAGGATCAGGGAGGTGAGGAAGCTTCAGTCGGAGACCGCCAAGAAGTATGGGCTAGGGGGACAGAGGCAGGGGACATCTTCGGTTCCGCCAGATTAGTCACGCGACCGCTGGAGGTGTGCTTGCGCGGCTAAGGCGAAGGAGAGCACAGGGGGGAAGGGCGCCATTGGCGGCGTGAAGGGATCTGCCCGGCTAGCGCTGAGGCTGCTTCCTGAAGACGTAGTTCTTGGAGGCCAGAGAGAAGAGGATGGCCACGAACATGGCTACTATGCCCAGATAGAACACGTAATCGAACGCGGTGGCGTTCGGGAAGGACGCCGGGACCAGGACCCCGCCATGCGGGATGGAGACTGTGGCGGTGTAGGTGCTCATGATGGACGTAGCGACCACCGGCCCGATGGCCCCTCCGATGTTCCTGAGCATCGTGTTGAGTCCCAGCCCCGTGGCCACCGTCTCTCTCGGAAGCGAGACGCTGATCATGTTGACTATGGGGATGATGACGGCCACGGCCCCGACCATCGATATCGAAGTCGCGATGACCATGTCGGTGGCCGTCGCCCTGTTGAGGACGAAAAGCGAGAAGCCGACTATGGCCACGGCCCCCCCGACCACCAGTGCTGGTTTGGGCCCTGCTTTGGTGACGAGCCTGCCTATGAGCGGGCCCGCGATGAGCATGAGGACGGCGGCGGGCCCTATGGTGAGCCCTGCCGAGATGGGGTCGAGGCCCAGCCCAAGCGGCTTGGGGTCCTCGGCGTAGAAGGTGACGGCGAAGAAGAGCATGAAGAGGCCGATCCCGGAGATTACGCCGATGCCGTTGGCCACCAGGACGTTCCTTATGCGGAGCAAGCTGAGCTGAATCAGAGGGCTGGACTTCCTGCTTTCTGCGACGAAGAAGCCGGCGGTCAGGGCGATTCCCGTAGCCAGTGCCGCCAGCCCGTAGGCGGAGTACCATCCATCATAGGGCCCTTCGGTCAGGTAGAGGAGCACGAGCGACACCCCCGTCATGAGCAGGACCACGGTCCCATAGCCCACCTTGAGGCCTGTCCCAGGGCTCCCCCGCGGGAGGAACTTGGCGACTACGGCAAAGAGGACGAGGCTGAGGATGAAGGCTGAGTGGAAAGCCCACTGCCAGCCGAAGTCCTGTATGATGTACGACCCTCCTATGAGCCCGGCCGCAGCCCCGATGGCGAACGTCGCGCTGACAACCCCCTGGGCGGTGGCGATGCGCTCGTTGGGGAAGGTCTCCGCTATGATAGCGAGCGCCAGCGGGACTATGGCGAACCCGATACCCTGGACTGCCCTGGCAGCTATGAGGAAGTAGATTGAAGGCGAGAAGCCCGCCATCCCCACCCCGGCGGTGTAGAAGACCAGGGCGATCAGGAACATCTTCTTCTTGCCGTAGCTGTCCCCCCACTTCCCGAACAGAGGCGATACGGCCGAACCCACGATCAGGAAGGCCGACGTGACCCAGGCCACGGTCCCTTCGGTGGTCGAAAAGAAGGTCTGGATGGTGAGGATTCCAGGGATGATCATCGTCTCGACGTAGTTCAGGAGCAGCGCCACCCCGACCATGCCAAGGAGCGCCCTGAGCTGATGGGAAGTCGCCTCTGGAGAGGCCCCAGGCTGTGGCGCGCCGGTCGGTTGCGACTGCATCTTTCGCAGCCCCCATTTTGGGTTCGTTATAAAATGCCCTGACGCCCGAGGGCCCGGCGGAGGCCAGCGGGGAGGGCTATCCGATTATCCTCTTGCCAAAGAGGGAGAGAGCGAGCTCGACAGCGAGCTCGGCAGTCTGGTTGGCAACGTCGAGGATGGGGTTCACCTCTACGAATTCGGCTGAGGTCACTTGCCCTGACTCGAACAGCATCTCCATCGCCAGCTGCGCCTCGCGATAGGTGAGGCCTCCCCTCACCTGGGTCCCGGTCCCCGGCGCTTCTCTCGGGTCCACCGCGTCCACGTCGAAGCTGAGGTGGACCTGATCCAGGCCTGTCCCGGCTATCCGGATGGCCTCCCGCATGACCGACGTCATGCCGAGTTCGTCGATCTCCTTCATGGTGAAGACCGTCATCTTCGAGCGGGCTATCGCCTTGGCCTCTTCCCGGTCGAAGTCACGGCACCCGACCAGGACGGTGTTCTTCTCCGTCGCCTTCGGGGAGACGCCGCCTAGCCTCGCCAGCTTGGGGTCCCCGTATCCCAGGATGGCTGCGAGCGCCATCCCATGGATGTTCCCCGACGGCGTCGACTTCGGCGTGTTGAAGTCGCCGTGGGCGTCCAGCCAGACTATCCCCCGCTCACTCCCTGTCCGGGCCAGCCCTGCGAGGGTGCCGACGGACACGCTCTGGTCGCCACCGAGCACCAGAGGAAAGGACCCCTGCCTCAGGCAGGTCGAAACCTTGTCGGCCAGGAGACCGCACTGCCTCACGACGTCGACGAGGTATCTGGCCTTCCTGTCTCCCATGTGCGCCGTGGCCATGTCTGCCACGGGGACGTTGCCGTAGTCTTTCACCTTGTGCCCTAGGGCTTCGAGTCGCGCCTCCAAGTTGGCTATCCTGATCGCGCTCGGACCCATGTCCACCCCCCGCCGCTGCTGCCCCAGATCGACTGGGGCGCCGATGATGCCGATGTTCAAGCCGCCCGCTTCCGGCTCGACCCGGTTAATAATCGGTCTGGCGGGCCATGCTCCACAGGATAAATAGCACCGGCCGGGTATCATCCCATGCACAGGTCCCAGGTAGCTGGGCTGCTGATGATCATCCTCGGGGCGGCCATACTCGTCCTTCTGGCCGGCTTCGTGTTGAGCATCATCATGTTCATTCTGCAGCTCCTCGCGGTGGTGGTGGGCGTGATCCTCGTGCTCGGAGGAGTCGCCCTGCTCCTGTTCGGGAAACGCTTCTGGCGCCGCGGTACGTGGGGCTGGACGCGCCTGGTAGACTACTGAAGGACGGACTCCATTTATACCCAAAACCGAGCCGTGGCCCAAGTGCCCGCCATCGAAGTGAGCGGTCTGAAGAAGAAGTACGGGGACATCCAGGCCGTCGATGGGACTTCGTTCTCAGTGGATGAAGGCGAGGTCTTCTCCCTTCTGGGGCCGAACGGGGCGGGCAAGACAACCACCATCGAGATTCTCGAGGGGCTGAGGAACAAAGACTCGGGGACCGCCAAGGTCCTGGGGCTCGACCCATGGGAATCAGGGTACGAGCTGCACAAGAGAATAGGGGTGATCCCCCAGGGGTTCAAGTTCCTAGACTATCCCACGCCCAGGGAAGCCCTCTCCTATTACGGCGCGCTCTTTGGGAGAAAGGTGGACCCAGATGAGCTGCTGAGGAGGGTGATCCTTGACGACGCGTCCAACGTCTGGTTCCAGAACCTCTCCGGGGGTCAGAAGCAGAAGCTTGGCATGGCGCTTTCGCTGGTCAACGACCCCCAGGTCGTGTTCCTGGACGAGCCGACGACGGGCCTCGACCCCCAGGCGCGAAGGGCGGTCTGGGAGGTGGTCAGGAAGCTCAAGGACGAAGGGAGGACAGTGATGCTGACCACCCACTACCTCGAAGAGGCCGAAGAGCTCGCCGACAGGGTGGCGATAATGAAGCATGGGAAGATTGTGGCGATGGGGACCACCGCGGAGATAGAGTCCAAGTTCGGGTCAGGGCAGCGGATGGTGGTGAAGGGAGGCGACGACCTGCTGAAGTATCTCAGAGAGAGCACCAGGCTGCATGCTGAAGGGGGCGCGGGGAGCATCACCATCTTCCTAAGGGACAAGTCGGACGCGATGGTGGCGCTCGGCGCCATTGAGGAGTCCGGCGCGGCCTGGGAAGACCTCACGGTCAGGAGGGACAGCCTGGAAGACGTCTTCCTCAAGCTGGTCGGAGAGGGCGGGAGCATCGAGAAGGGGGTCGAGTGATGGGGTTCAGCCTGAGCAGGATGGTCTCTGACCTGAAAATCTACGGCAAGTCGAGCCTCAGGAGCAGGGAGGGCTTCTTCTTCACACTGGTATTCCCAATCATACTCATCCTGCTCTTTGGGGCCATCTTCTCCGGGGGAGGGGCCAGCCAGTCCACGGTCTACGTGCAGAACCATGACACAGGCCCGGTGGGGGCGACCTTCATCTCTGCCCTGAACAGCACGTCCAACTACTGCAGCACCAGCAGCGGCGCCGGCCTGTGCATGAGGCCCGTCCCGGCAGACCTGAACTTCTCCCAGTATCTCTCTTCGAAGTCGGCCTCGGATGGGATAATCATCCCTGCCAACTTCAGCCTCGCCTTCGAGTCAGGTCAGAAGGTGAATGTGACCGTCTTTGGAAACCCCTCGTCGACCGCCAGCGCCGTGGTTTCAGGGATAGTCGCAGAGGTGGTCAACGGATTCAACCTGCACGGCGCCACCGGCGTGCACCAGGTGGGGATAACGCCGCGCACCGCCGTGTCATCGAACTACAAGTACATCGACTTCCTGGTCCCCGGCCTCGTAGGCTTCGCAGCCCTCACCAGCCCCATGTTCGCCATGGTCAACATCAGTTCCACCTATCGGCGCGACAAGGTGTTCAAGCTCCTTTCACTTACGCCGCTCACCAAGACAGAGTGGCTGCTGTCGAAGATAATCTGGTACGTCGGCACCACCGCGGTCTCATTCATGCTGATGGCCGCCGTCGGCGTCTATGCGTTCGGCGCCCACATAGCGCTGAACTGGGGGATAGGCATATTCTTGGTGCTGGGGCCGTTCTTCTTCGTCTCCCTGGGGATGCTGGTGGGGAGCGTCTCCAACACCCCCGAGGCCGCCTCGGTCGTAGGCAACCTTGTCACGTTCCCCATGATGTTCCTCTCGGGGACGTTCTTCCCAGTGAGCTCTATGCCCAAGTATCTCCAAGGGATCGCCCATGTCCTGCCTCTCTACTACATGATCGACGGGTTGAACGAGGTGATGATCTATGGTAACTTCGGCGCCGCCTACTTCGACATGGCGGTCCTCCTGGGCATCTCGGTGGTGGTCTTCGCCCTGGCTGTGAGGTTCTTCCGCTGGCGCGAAGACTGACCTGGTCCTCGCGTCAGACGACGTAGTTGAGGGGGTGCCTGGCGAGTTCCTCGTCGAGCTTCATGAAGGTCGAGACAGTGCCGACGTCGAACCACTCCTTCTCGGTGTAGAAAGCGCTCACCCTCCCGCCCCTGTGGATCATCTCAGGGACGAAGTCGGTCATCAGGTCTGGCCTCTTGCGGCCGGCCAACTTGCCCATCAGGGTCATGCCTTTCGGGCCGACGACCATGGGGCCGGTGGTCACGGTCAGGTCGAGCCTCGGCTTCTCCCTAAAGGACGTCACCAGCCCGTCGTCCACGTCTGCCACCCCCACCGGGAGGGAGTAACCCCTGTCAAGGACTAGCGTGAGGTCTGCCTTGGTCCTGCGATGGGTCTCTAGAAGCTGGGTCACCTCCAGGTCTGCCAGGATGTCTCCGTAGTAGATCAGGAGCTCGCCGCAGGCTATGGCGCCGTCTCGCAATGCGTGGGCTACTGCGTTCAGGCTCCCCTTGAGCCCCCTCTGGTCCTCGGAGTAGGACAGCTTCACGCCGTGTTGCGACCCGTCGCCGAAGTACCGTCTGATGTCCTCGGACCTATATCCGGTGAGCAGGGCGATGTTCGTGACTCCATGGCGCTTCATGATCGCTATGGTGTAGGCGAGGAGCGGCAGCTTCTTCGGCCCGATTGGTATCATGACCTTCTGAAAGTAGTCTGTGAGAGGCTTCAGCCGTTCCCCCCTTCCGCCGCATAGGATGGCGGCCTGAGTGACTCGGTGCATGGTAGTCCCCGCGGGGCATTCGGTATAAACCGTTGGTGGCGCGGTCAGCGCCACCTAGGCAGGTGACGTGCCGGGCTTGGCTGCCTGGGACGGCCGCATGGAGAAGCCGTGACCGCGGAGCCGCTTCTGCTTCGGAGCTGTCGGCCCGCCCTACCTCTCCCGGACCTGTTGGAAAGACGGCGCGTCGGTCGGGGTGACGTCAAGCGGCCCGGTCCGTCCGAGCCTGTTGACATCGAGCCTCACGAGGCCACCTGCGGGGGACTTGGAGACCGCCAGAAGGAGGTCTTTGGTCTGTTTGACCGCAGCACCGTCGGCGCCTACTATGACGTCCCCGCTCCTGAGCCCTGCGTAGTGGGCCGGACTGCGGGGGACGACCTCGGCGACCAGGAGCCCCCGGTCGGCCTGCAGGTTGTACCTGCGAGCCAATTGGGGGGTCACGTCGACACCCGAGATGCCGATCCAGCGCCGGCTGACCCTGCCGTTTTCGAGTATCTCCTGGGCGATCTTCTTGACAGTGTTGATCGGGATGGCGAACCCCATCCCCTGGGCATAAGGGATCATCATGGTGGTCATCCCGATGACATTCCCCCCAAGATCTGCCAGGGGCCCTCCGCTGTTGCCTGGGTTGACAGCCGCGTCTGTCTGCAGGAGCCCTTCGAAGATGAAGTCAGTCCCCGGGAGCGGCCTCCCTTTCGCGCTCAGCACGCCCATCGAGACGGTGGGTCCGCCGGGGAGCGCAAGCGCGTTGCCGATGGCGAGGACAAACTGCCCCACCTGGACCGACTCAGAGTCACCCAGGTCTGCCGCCGGGAGCTCCGACGCGTCTACCCTGATGACGGCGACATCGGTGGCGTCGTCTGAGCCGACCACTTTCCCTGTGAAGGTCCGGCCGTCCTTGAGGCTTACATGGACCTGGCTGGCCCCGTCGATGACGTGGTTGTTCGTGACGATGAGCCCGCCCCTGTCCAGGACGATCCCTGACCCCTGGCCTTCGAGGGGGACCAACCCGAAGAACCGCCGCTCCAGCCTCATGCTGGATACGCTGACGATGCTTTCGCTGACCTTCTCCACCGCTCCGACCACCTGGCTCTCGAATCCTGAAAGTGCCATGGCCAGCCCCGGCTTCCGCCCCCTATTGTTGAGTGGCTTCGCGCGCATGTCGCTCACACCCTGGCATGTGATAAGGCGTCTGCCGCGCCCATCGCCTTGGCGCGCCGTCTGGAGAGCGCCCAGCTACACTTTAAAGCAAGCGCCCCCGGTCACGGGCAGCCATGGCTAGCCTAGCCAAGTCGGAACAGCTCGACCGGAAGGTTCTGGACTCGTGCGCGGTCGTGCACCAGACGTGGAACGAGATCACCAGGACCTGGACCCTACCGACCATCCACATGCTGGGGCAGATAGAGCCCACCAGGTTCAACGAGCTGAAACGGCACATAGTCGGGATAAGCGCCACATCCCTGGCCGAGCGCCTCGCCCAGCTGGAGAAGTTCGGCGTGGTGCAGAGGAAGGTCTATGCCGAGGAGAAGCCGAAGATAGAGTACTCGCTCACCGTGAAGGGGCACGAGATCTACAAGATACTCCTCGAACTGGCTTCGTGGTCGAAGCGCTGGGCCGGCAAAGAGCCGAACAGCAGAGAGTTCCTGGTTCCGAAGTGACGGAAGGGCTCGCGGTCGCCCCTGGGCGAGGCCAGACCCCGACAGTCGTATTAAGTGGCTGAGGAGTGCGGTCATTATGGAGAAGTTCACAGTCAATCCAGTCGAAGTGATGAGGCAGTACCGGACGATAGCGGTGGTCGGCGCCTCGAAGAACCCGGAGAAGGAGGCGTTCACCGTCCCTGCGTACCTCCAGGCGCAGGGATACACCATCATCCCCGTCAACCCTACCGCAGACGTGGTGAACGGGAGCAAGGCGTACCCGACCCTCGCCGGTATCCCCAAGGAGGTGGCGGAGAAGGTGGAGGTGGTCGACGTGTTCAGGCCCTCGGAAGAGTTCCCCGAGGTCGCCAGGCAAGTGGCTGAGATGAAGAAGAACACCGGACGGCCCTTCGTCTTCTGGGGGCAGCTAGGGCTGGAGAACGAGGAGGCGAAGAAGATTCTGTCCGAGGCGAAGATAGACTATGTGATGGACAAGTGCATGAGGGTGGAACACCGGGTCATGGTCGGGTGGAAGTGAGAGACCGGCGCGCCGCTTTCCCTGACTGCGGGCAGACAGCCGCTTCGGCGTCGTCCTGGAGCCTCGCCGATACTGCCTAGCTTGTTACAGCTCCGTGGAGTAGCCAGGGGCGCCCTTCAAGGGGCGACTCGCCACGTCGTGCCGTCCAACAGGGCCTTCGGCCGAGACGCTTCTGACGCAATCCATTCGTGGCCTTTCCGCGGTGTCGAATCCTGAGCATCAGGGCATCTGATCCAGTCAGGGCGTAGATTATCCTGTAGTCGCCGACCCTGAGCTTGAACAGCCCTGCGAACTCGCCATGTAGCGATTCCCCGTATCTCTGGTCCCCCCGGACCTCGGCGTTGCCACCTCTGCCTAGGGTCCCAAAGGCGCATCCAGTACGAGAAGTGCAGGCTCGTACGGGTAGACCTACTCGTGCAAGCTGGCAGGAGGTGAGCTGTGGCAGAACGACTCGTTCCCCTTCCAGGAATACGCGATGAACTCGACCATACTGCACCTGCCGGCCGTGAGTTCGCGGTTGGCTTCCAACGGCTACTCGGTCTCCGAACTGAGGCCCTATGGGGGGCTTTACTCCACGTGCGGAAACCCGTATGACTTCTCCGATGGCACTGTAAGCTTCGGCAACAACGGAACGACCTATCTCGTCTGCGAGTGCATCGTGACCAGTTCGCGTGACGGACTGGTCATTGGCGCCTGGGTGGCTCCGGGTTCGATAACCATCGGGAAGATCTTCGCATACGACACAGCCGGTCCAGGAGGTCTGAATTATGGCGGTCCGGGCCTTGCACCCAGCTGACGCTTGAGGGAGCAGGACATACATCCTTCTAGCATGGGACCCGTTCTCGGTTCCCATTCGACGCCACGCTCATGCTGTCCGACCCAGATCTCTTGAGTCCGTCATTGCGGTGGCTGCCGGCGCACAGCGTGAGACAGACTTATCCGAACCCCCTATAGGACGCGCAAAAGTTGCCACTCGCATACAAGTACGTCGTCCTCATCAATACCACCATCGGCGCCTTCATGGCGGTCCTCGACTCCAACATCGTGCTCATAGCCCTCCCGACCATAACCAAGGACCTCCACGCGACCCCCTTCGAGGCAGTCTGGATCATAATGGGGTATATCCTGGTGACCGCCTCCCTTCTGATGACCTTTGGGAGGCTCTCTGACATCTTCGGGCGGGTGAAGCTCTACAACCTCGGTTTTGCCCTGTTCACCGTCGGCTCCGCCCTGTGCAGCATCGCGCCGAACGGGTTGGCCCTGGTGGGGTTCAGGCTCGTGCAAGGGTCTGGCGGAGCGTTGATCTTCTCCAACGCCGCCGCGCTCCTCACCGACGCGTTCCCTGCCACTGAACGGGGGAGGGCTCTGGGGCTCAACCAGGTCGCCGGGACCGTCGGGTCGGTCATTGGCTTGGCGCTGGGGGGGATACTGGCGGGCTCGTTCCTCGGCTGGAGGTCGATATTTTGGATCAACGTCCCCTTTGGGTCTTTCGCCACCATCTGGGCTTACTTCAAGCTCAGGGAGCTCTCTGAGCCGCGCCGGACCGAGAAGCTGGACCTTCTGGGGAACGTGCTGTTTTCGGGGGGGCTGACGGTCTTCCTCGTCGGCCTGATGCTCGGCGCCCTGATCGGCTGGGCCCCTGCCTACCTGGGGGTGATGACGGTCGGGATAGCCATGGTAGCAGGCTTCGTGATCACCGAGGCGAGGGTGCGGTATCCCCTGATGGACCTGTCCCTGTTCAGGATCAAGGCGTTCGCCACTGGGATGGCGAGCAACCTTCTCGCCTCCGTCGCCAGGGGAGGGGTGTCGCTTGTCCTGGTCTTCTACTTCCAGGGGGTGCTCCTGCTTGACGCCTTCACAGCGGGGCTCTGGCTCATCCCGTTTTCGGTCGCCTTCGTGACACTCGGCCCCCTGAGCGGGTACCTCTCGGACAAGGTCGGATCCAGAGGGTTGTCGACGGCAGGGCTGCTCGTCACCTCGGTGGCGCTGTTCTGGTTCGGTCTGTTCCCCTTCGGGAACTCGTCTGACTACATCGAGCTGCTCGTGCCCATGGTGCTGGCGGGGGCGGGCGGTGGCATGTTCGTGGCGCCGAACGTGGCGTCGGTGATGAATGCGACCCCGGCGGCGCGGAGGGGAATAGCGTCAGGGATGAACTCGACCCTGGTGAACACGGGGTTCCTGCTCAGCCTCGGACTCGCGTTCGCAGTGATGGCGGCCAGCGTCCCTACCACGGTCCTCCAGGGCATCTTCGCCGGGACCGCCTCATCCATCTGCCCCCCGGCCGGGGCCTGCGCGGTCTTGGAGCGGTTCGTGGGGTCGTTGCACAGCGTGTTTCTGATAATGGGATTCATCAGCTTGTTCGGCGCCGTGCCGGCGTACATGACGAAGAAGCAGAAGGCTGACTACCACCCTGGACCGGCCGCCCCCTCTGAGTGACCACCGGCGAGACGACGGGACATTACTTCAGGTACTTGTCCAGGATCTCTTCGTTGTTCTCCGCGTGAAAGAAAACAGGGATGTTCTGAGTGGCCGTGGCCTTGAAACTGGTCAGGAGCCAGTCTCCGTTCTGGAAGGCCAGCGTCCTTTCCATGAAGGCGTCGTCTATGGCGAAGGTGTCCGAGATGAGCTGTCGGTCATAGGGTCTCGGCATCGTCGACACGAAGTAGGTGTGAAGCTGCTGAAGGGCGTTGGTGTTCAGGTGGGCGACCCTCTGGGTGCCGACCCAGCAGTTGAGATGGTATTTCCTGCCGTGCCTGAGGAGCCGCTCCAGAGCCCTGCTCGACTGGTCCGTGCCGTCCTCCTTCCTGGTGTTCTGGGGGATGAACTCCTGCGCTTCGTCGATTACGAACAGCACGCGGGGAGAGAGGGTGAAGCTCCGCTTGCGCCTCCTGAAGACCTCGTTGATGACGTTGGCGGTCTCGAGTCTGGCGTCCTCGGCCTCCGGGAGGTTGACGACGAACACCCTAGGCGAGCCCTTGTCTGTAGAGAGTATCTCCTCCGAGAGCCTACTCCAGCTGTAACCTTCTTCCTCCTCTTCGATTTCCGGGATGGACTCCACTATCCGGGCGAGGCTGTCGAATGCCTTCTTCAGCGCGCTGTTCGCCGGGAGGTCTGCTAGCAGCGGCTGTATCTTTCGGATGAGGTCCATGGTCTTGGCGTCAAACCTGGCCTCGATGTCGAGCTTGTTCTCGCGGAGGAACCCCTTGATGAGTTCTATCACCTGGGGGACGAGTATCTTCTGTTGGACGGGCCCATACTTCTCGTTGAGGGTGTTGGACAGTACCTCGACGATTCCCTCATAGGTGCTGAACCTCGCTGCATCCTCCTCCCCGGCCATCCTGGTCTGGAGGAACTCGACCTTCCCTGCCGCGAACAGCTGGGCTATCTTGGGGTAGAAGTCCTTCTCTCTTCCGGTAAGCGCTTCGGGAGTGGCGTGGCGCTTGAAGTATTCGGCCTCGGGGCTCTTGCTGTCCTTGAACGAATCAGTGAAAAGCACGCGGCTCGGAAGGCGGTTGAGGACGTCGAGTATGTGTATCCCGTACTCTGCCGAGACGTCGAAGATGACCACCTTGAGGTCAGGTATGGCGTGGAGCGCCTTGCGTATGACGGTTGCAGTGAGGTTGGACTTGCCGCTGCCTGTGAAGGCGAACGTCCCGCTCATGTAATGTATCAGCTGCTCCAGGTTGACCGAGAACGCTATGGAGCCGTCGGTGAAGCCTAGGAGCTTCCCCAGCGAGTAGTCGTCCGCGTCGCGCCCCTGCGGCTTGAAGCAGATGAGCTCTTCTATCGCCTCTTTGCTGAGTAGCTTCACCTGGCTGCCTGTGAGCGGGGCCATCGCCCTCCTCTCATAAGAGACGCCGTCAGCCGCCGTCTTCATCACGTGACCTATGGGCGCGGCGACTATCTCTATCCAGGTGCTCTTCGATCCCTTCTCCCATTCTTTCTGGATGAGATCCATGAACTCAGTCCTGATGGCCGCAGGCTGAGAGCGGTCGAGAGTGAGCATCGAGTAGTGCATTGGATAGACGTCTGCTATCTCGTAGAGCGAGTACGAGCTGTTGGCCCCCAGCGCCTGGACGTTGGGGATGGCGATCAGCTGCCCCATTGCCAGCCGCTTGATCACGTTGGGGGTGTATTCGCAGTCGACCCTTGCGGTACGGAAGGTGACAGTCGAGTTGTCCACCGTGGAGCGTGTGGTGGTCGCAATCTCACGGAGCCGGGCTTTGAACTCGCCATCGAGGTCGTCGAAGGGCTGCATCGTCAGCCCCCCCTCCGTCGTCCCTCTATTTGGCTGCGGTAGTCTCTGAACCTGCGGGAGAAGAGCACCTGCTGGTCGAGGTCCGACTTTGCCATCTCTATGGCCACCGCGCTCAGGTAGGCTTGTCTCGTCTCTTCTAAGACCGACTTTGCCTTCTTATCGGCGAGGAAGAGCGGGTAGTTATGACCCAGGGCTTCGGGGATTACCTCCTTCCCCATCTCAGTCAGCATGGCCATCACCATGTTGGTCAGATCGGAGCCTCTCCTGAAGTGGAGCACCGGGTGTATTCTGACGTCGGCGGGGCCGTCCTTGTTGAGCAGGGTGACCTCGTCCCAGTGGTCGTAGCCCGGGTACACGGGTCGGTCGTAGGTGAAGACGTGGCTCCTCACGCTGGGAGTCGACTCGCTGCTCCACAGCTGGACATAGGACTTCAGGTAGACCCTCTCGGGATAGATGACGTTCTCAAAGGCGCCGTTCACGCGAGCCTTCCCGGCTGCCAGACTGGGATCGTCTCTGGGCGCCATTGTCCTGAAGGAAGCGTCGATCTCTGGTGTATACCAGGGGGTCGGGATGGTTGCGGCGTTGACCACGCTGTTCGTCTGGAGGAGCATCTTGTCGCTGTTGAAGTTGGGGAACCTCCCCTCCGAAGTGACCAGCCCGGCATAGCCGAGGATGGGGACGACCGCGTTGACCAGTTCGAAGGCGTTGGTGTCCTTGATGAACCCGATCGGGAGGACTCCGTCGGACCAGGCCTTCCTGGTGAGCGCCCTGATCAGGACAAGGACCATGAAGTCAAGGTCGTCCGCGGTGACCCAGCGCTCGGAGCCCCCGCCCTTCACGCGGAGCGGATGCCCCCCCGCCGGAGCGAACACATGGCTGGCGACGGCGAGCGTAGCCGCGAGTACCCGGTCCCAATAGGCCGAGGCTCCGGGCCTGAGCCTGAAGGCGGGGGAAGTCTGCTCGAAGCCGCTGAACTGGTCGTCGAGCTCGAGGAGGTCCTCGCCCAGCTTGTCGGTCCATTCGAGGTCTGCGCCCATGCGGGCGATGAGCTCGCTGGAGGTCAGCGGTTCCCCGGCAAAGAGCGCGAGGACGGCCGCGAACTTCAGCAGCTGGCTCCTCGGCGTGGGGGTGGCAAGCTGCTCGTTGGGGAGGAGCATCCTGGCCAACTCGAGGTCAAGCGCGGTGACCTTGCCAGAGGGTGTGTCCAGCCCCTCTAGGACACATCGCCTGTCTTTTATGAGGTCCCTGGTACTCCAGACCAGGTGGGCGACATCCCCCGCCAGGGTCCTGTCCAGTAGGACGATCTTCCTCTCTGGGTCCTCCGAGACACCTCGGAAGGCGAGATAGTATTCTGCCATGTGCATCAGGGCGTTCGGCAGTCGCTCCGGGTCGACCTCCACGCCTGATTCTCGTTTCTGGCCGAACACCTGTGCGGCGTCCTCTTCCGACAGAGGGATAGCCGCAGACGCCGAGAGGCCGTCGTCCGTGGCCCGCGGAGCTCCCACCGCGACCCCGCCTTCGCGGAAGGTCACCGTCCCGGAGTAGGCGAAGGCGCCCACGTAAAACACGATGAGGTCGAGCTGCTGGTCCACGGAGTTGGTCCCGTCGATGGCCAGGTAGCTTACCGTGTCCGCGCCGAAGAATCGTCCGGCCGTCGACGCGGCTCCCCTGAGGTCCACCCCGAACCTGAGCAGCGCCTTGATTTCAGGGCCGCATTCCTCGAGCGCACGCATCTTGGCCTTGAAGGTGTTGAGCAGGAAGCGGGTGGACGCCTGCACACCGGCGATGGTCCGGGATTCAGCTCCAGAAGTGTCGACCTCAGGCAACGACTCCGCGTGGAGTGTAAGGAGTTTAAACTTTGGAAGGAGGTCCGGGAACAGAGAAAGTCCGCCTGCGAAAGTGACGAGGCAACCCTTATTGGGAGTGGCGGAATCGAACCGCCAATGAAGTTCATGCTCGAGCACAAACTTCCCAGAAGGCTAAGGTACGCGAGGTTCTACTTCCAGGCGGGCCCCACGTCGGTCCACTTCTCGCTGGATGGCACGAGCGCCGACTGGCACGCGACCATTGGGAAGAAGAAGAGCGTCGGCATGACCGACCCGGAGTACGCGCGGTTCAGGGCCCAGGTCCCAGCCGTGGAACTGCTGGACTCAGACGGAGGAAGGATTCTGATCAGAGACTCCGCGGGCTATGAAGAACTCTGGGATAGACCCCACTGGACCCTCGAGAGTACGCGCAAGAGGAAGGACTAGGGGGCCGGGAAGACGGGACGGGTTTCGCGGGGCTCCCCTTCGGAGCCCCTTCGGGGAGGCCTGGCTGAGCCTGGACGCCTGCTGAGGCTTCCCATTTCTGGTCGCGTTCAACATGATGATGTAAAAGACATCTTAAATCCGAAAGGCCCCTGTTCGACACCTGCATGGAGAGTTTAGTCTTGCTCCCGACTGACGCCCTGGAGGCGGCGACGCAAATCATCGACGAAGCAGAGTCCAAGGGCGTCCGTCTCAGGCTCCTCGGAGGCCTTGCGTTCAAGAAGCTCTGCGCAAGCTCCAGAGACCCGCGCTACTTCAGGGAGAACAAGGATATCGACCTGATGGGGAAGAGAGAGGACTCCCGCGCGATAATGAAGATCCTGGAAGGCCTAGGCTACAAGCCCCGGGAGCTCTTCAACAAGCTGAACATGGGACAGAGGCTGATTTACTACGACATGACGAACAAGAGGAGGGTAGACCTCTTCCTGGATGAGTTCGTCATGTGCCACAAGTTCAACTTCAAGGAGAACATCCTGGCTGGCACTTACACCCTCCCTGTCACGCAGCTTCTGATGACCAAGCTGCAGGTCGTGGAAAAGACCGACAAGGAGTACAAGGACATGGTAGTAGCTTTCCGCGACTTCGATGTGACGTCTGGACCGGACGGCATCAGAGGGGACGAGATAGCCGAATTATGTTCCAAGGATTGGGGCGTCTACACGACGTTCTGGAAGACCCTCGAGGCCGTGATGGCCAGGGCGCCTGAGTTGGCTGGAGAAGAGAGCGACATGGTCCGCTCGCGGGTCCGGAAGCTAATGTCCATGATGGAAGCCGCCCCGAAGAGTTTCGGATGGAAGATGCGGGCGAGGGTAGGCGAGAGGACCAAGTGGTACGACCTCCCTGACTCCGACGGCGACGCGGTGCTGAAGTAAGTCTAGGCTCTCCTGAGCCTGAGGACCGCGCCCCCCTCCCTCCCGACGCCATAGTAGGCTCTGGGGTCGGAGATTCTCAACTTGCTGCCCACCCCGGCGACCGTCAACTCCACCGCTCCGCTCGAGCCGTCCTCGAGCATCAGGGTCAGCCTAGAGCCTTCGCGCACCTGGAGGCGGGCCGCCATCTCAGGCGTCAGAAAGACCCCTTCGCCTTTGTCGTCGAACTCCAGATTCACCCTCTTCCCCTGGTATGGCGTGACGCCCACGAAGCCGTTCTCGGTAAACGATGACACGTCGATGACGAAGACCAGCTCGGCCCCGCCCGCAGCCGGCACGCTGCTAGGATTCTTCTTCGGGCCCTTCGCCTTCGTCGAGCTCAACTGGTATCTCTTCCTCCACTATCTTCTCGCCGTTCTCGCCCGTAAGATCCTCGATGGGGTACCAGTGGTTGCCACCATCGAGTTTCTTCATCTCGACCTCGCAGAACCCGACGAGAGCCCGACCGGTCATGACGCCTGTCCTGGCGCCGTTGCCTATGGTTACCTTCTGGACATTGACGGACTCGTCCCCGAAAATCGCTTCGCGCTGGGCGTTGACATTGACCTTGAGCCCCTTCGACGGCTTCAGCTCCATCAGCGGCGCGGGGAGCCGCGGCTACTTAAATCCTAAAGGACTGGATTTCGCGGAGAATCTTCCTGGTCTCTGCCGCGATGTCGGCGATCTTCGCGGGCTCTTTGTTCTTGAGGGCGAACGACGAAGCGAGGAGCGCCACCCCTGCCACGCCCGTCACTGGATCTGGGGCGGCGATTAGCGCGACCCCGGCTTTCTTCATCGTCGACGAAGGCGACTTCGGCTTTGTGAGCCCTTCCACATGCCGGGCCAGGGCGGACGTTTCTGTCTTCCCCGCTACGTCGGACTTCGTCTCTGCGACTCGCACGAGGGACTCGGCAGCGCTTTGTAGCACCTTCTTGTCCTGCAATACGGCACGTGTGTTCGAGGGAGGATGCGTTAACGCACGTTGTCAAATCACCTTGCCGGTTCGCTAAATTAAAGACCATGGGCGGGCCATAGGCACGCGTGCCGAGGCGCCTGGACAAGTCCGAAGTCGACACCGAGCTGAAAAGGCTCGACGGCTGGAAGAAGGAAGGGAGATTCATCACGAAGACCTACGAGTTCGAGGAGTTCATGGATGGCATCGCATTCATCGGAGAGGTCGCGAGGGTGGCCGAAGAGCAGGAGCACCATCCGGACATCCACCTGCGATACACCAAAGTCACCCTGGCCCTTCAGACCCACTCCGCAGGAGGCGTCACCGCGTGGGATTTCGGGCTCGCCACGGCAATAGAGAAGGTGGCGCGTGCCGGCGTCAGACCGACGAAACGACGCACACGAAGCAGATAGCCAGAGGACCCTCTCCGAGTAGGGAGCACTTCAAGTAATTCTAATATACCACCGGTTGTATACCGGCTCAAGATTCCATATGTCAACGACCGCTATACCAGCCGTTACCCAGTCGGGGCAGCCCGTCCTGATTCTTAAGGAGGGGTCTAGCCAGAGCAGAGGAAGAGACGCGCAGCGGAACAACATCGCCGCCGCCAAGCTGATCTCAGAGATTGTGAGGACATCCATAGGACCACGGGGCATGGACAAGATGCTCGTGGATTCGCTGGGAGACGTCACCATAACCAACGACGGAGCGACCATGCTCAAGGAGATAGACGTGCAGCATCCGGCCGCCAAGATGCTCGTAGAGGTCTCGAAGACCACCGACAACGAGGTGGGCGACGGCACGACCTCCGCTGTCGTGCTTGCTGGGGCGCTCCTTGAGAAGGCGGAAGAACTCCTGGACAAGGACGTCCATCCTACCGTGATTGTCGACGGATACTCGAAGGCGTCGCGGAAGGCGATAGAGGCGCTCGAGGCAGTCGCTGAGAAGGTCACTCCAGACAACAAGGAGTGGCTCACGAAGGTCGCGCGGACCAGCATGCAGACCAAGCTGGTCTCCAAGGAGGCGCAGGACCTGGCCGAGCTGGTGGTTGACGCCACTCTCTCTGTCGCAGAGAAGGTCGAGAAGGGATACCGCGTCGACATCGACAACATCAAAGTAGAGAAGAAGCCAGGAGGATCACTCAAAGACACCAGGCTGATAAAGGGAATCGTCCTCGACAAGGAGATAGTCCATTCCGGGATGCCGAAGGTGGTCGAGAAGGCGAAGATCGCGCTGGTGAGCGCACCCTTCGAGATAGAGAAGACCGAGTTCGATGCGAAGCTCAACATCAACGACCCAACCATGATGAAGAAGTTCCTGGACGAGGAGACTAAGATGCTGAAGGGGATGGTCGACAAGGTAGCAGCGGCGGGGGCCAACGTCGTGGTCTGCCAGAAGGGCATCGATGACATCGCCCAGCACTACCTCTCCAAGGCAGGGATTCTGGCAGTGAGGAGGGCGAAGGAGTCGGACATGACCAAGCTGGCGAAGGCCACAGGCGGAAGGGTGGTGAACAACTTCGAAGACCTCTCGGCTGCGGATCTGGGCCACGCTGGCCACGTTGAGGAAAGGAAGGTCGAGGAGGACAAGTGGGTGTTCATCGAAGAGGCGAAGAACCCAAAGGCGGTGACCATCTTGGTGAGAGGAGGCACCCAACGCATAGTGGACGAAGGCGAAAGGTCCCTTCACGACGCGCTGATGGTGACGAAGGACGTCATCGAGAGGCCGGCCATCGTGGCTGGCGGCGGCGCCGCCGAGGCGGAGGCCGCTTCGCAGGTCCTGAAGTGGGCTGACAAGCTGTCAGGAAGGGAGCAGTTGGCCGCGCAGAAGTTCGCCGAGGCCCTCGAAGCCATTCCACTGGCCCTCGCGCTCAACGCGGGGATGGACCCGATCGACGCGCAGGTGGAGTTCAGAGCCAAGCACGCCACCGAGAACGGCAAGTGGTACGGCATAGAAGCGGCAGACGCAAAGATCAAGGACATGTACCAGCGCCAGGTCTTCGAGCCTCTGGCGGTCAAGGTCCAGATCATCAGGTCGGCCACTGAGGCTGCTTCGATGATACTGAGGATCGACGACGTCATAGCCTCAGGGAAGTCGAAGGCCCCTGCCGGTCCCCCAGGCGGTGCCGGAGGGATGGGCGGCGAAGGCGGCGACTTCGACTAGGCGTAACCTCGCCAACCCTTAATAGTCGAACCTGGTCATTCGGGAGACGATGCAGGCCGAGGAGCACACCGCGACAGCGGAGAAGATACTCCAAGCCGCTTCACGCATGTTCGCGGCGAGAGGTTTCGCCAACGTCTCAGTCAGGGACATCTGCAAGAAAGCCGAGACCACTGCCCCTGTGATTTACTACTATTTCGGGAGCAAGAAGGGGCTCTTCGATGCGGTGGTCCGTAGGCAGATTTCCATGCAGGGCTTCATCGGGAAGCTGTCGCAGGCGTCGAAGGCCGCCGACCCCAGGGACGGGCTGGAGTCGTTCATTGTGACGTACCTGACCACATTCCCGGAGCACACCTTCGACATGGGCCTCTACATGCGTGACTCGGCGACGCTCGACAAGCAGAGCGCCGAGAGGGTATCCGAGGACCTGGAGAAAATCAAAGGGATCGCCACCACGATGGTCGAGAGGTCGATGGCCAAGGGGCTCTTCCGCAAGACTGACGCGGATTCAGCCGTCGACTGCCTGCTGGGGATGCTTAACCGGGTGATCTTCCAGCACATCCACTTCGCGAAGAGCCTCGACAGGGAAGCGTACACCAGGTTCGTGACTGACTTCTTCTTTCGCGCGATGAAGTGACTAGAGCTCCACGACCACCCGCTCTGGGGTTATCTCTATTGACGCACGGGGCTCCTTCCAAAACCGCGTCCTGGCTGCCTTGGTACCCGCCTCCTTGCCTGTGTACCTGATGGCCAGCTTCTCGATGTCCTTCATCCTGTCCCGCTCCCCCGCGATTCTCGCAGTCCCGAAGATGACCACATAGGGATAGTCGTCGTCTACCAAGAAGCAGACCCTGCCGTCGCGCTTCACGTTGCGGTACTTCACCCTGGTAGTGGTGGTGTTGATCACCAGCCTGTCTCCCTCTCGCATGTACCAGATTGGGGTGACGTGGGGCCAACCGTCTTCCATCACTGTGGCCAGCTTGCCAATCCGCTTTCCGTCGAGGAACTTCCTGACCCGGGGGGTGAGCACGCCCACGGGCGCCAGTCTGCCTGCCCCCTTATCTAGTTCGCGATGTCGAGGGGCTTGAACCTCTCGACGGTCTCCCTGAGCTCTGCTCCGAGACGTTTCTGCCACTCCTCGAACCCCTGCGGGGCAGATGGGTAGGCCAGGTTTATCTCCACGAGGACCGCGCTCTTCTTCACCGTATACCTCAGGCCTCTGGCCAGGGAAAGCTGCCCCATGACACGGTACCACATGGCGGGGTTCATGAACCGCGCCTGGTTGAACGCAGGGTGCTTCCTCTCGGTGATTGCGGTCACGTCCTCTTCCGAAAGGAAGTGCTTCATACCGTAGTTGATCTGGTCGTTGGTGACTGTCTGAAGATACCTCCTGAGGACCTCGAAACTCGCCATGGGATACCCGTGGGTGTTCATGTACTCCACGTTATATTTCCAGAGGCCGGCCTCGCTGGTGTCCCCAGCCTCCAGGGCCTCGGCCACCACCTTCCCAAGTATCGTACCTCCGTAAATCGACGGGCTGATCCCTCCGGCGTCGATGGGCCGCGGCATCCAGGCGGCGTCGCCCACCACGGCGAACCCGTTGGCCACCATACAGTCGTTGTGGCGCCTCACCGGGACCTGCCAGTTCCCCTTCGTGTTCCCTGAGTTGGCGTCGTCTGAGGGCTGTCCGTAGTTCTTGATGACCGGGTTCTCCGCGAGGTACTTGTCGATGAGACTCTGGAGGTTGTCGTTGAGGCCGAAGCGCCTATTCCGCCTGGCGAGCCCCGAGTGTGAGACCCCGAGACCGATGTTCACCTTCTTCTTTCCCTTTGGGAACACCCAGGCGTACCCTGCCGGGGCGATGAACTGGTCGAGATGTATGATGCAGTAGTCGGGGGAGAAGAACGAGGGCTGGTCGGCCGCGGGCTCGAAGTCTAGGATGTACCTGCCCGTCCCGACCACGTCGTCCGGATCGATCTCCTTTTCGATCTTCGTAGGTATTGGCATGAAACGCCTCAGCGTTGAGGAGGAGCCGGTGGCGTCGATGACGACCTTGGCAGTCAGGGTGAAAGCAGACCCGTCGGCCTTCCTCCCCGAGACCCCTGTGATCCTCCCGTCATCTGCCAGCAGTCGCTCGGCTGTCGCCCCGAACATGAGCTCTGCGCCGTTCTTCCTGGCGTCGCTGACCTGCCTCCTCGGCGCAAGTTTGCGGTTGAAGAGGTACCCCTCGCCTTCGAAGAGGACCTTCGTCTGCCGGTCAGGGGAGTAGACATAGACCCCTTTGACGGGGTGCTCGAGCTCAGGGGAGCCGTACCGGATCCCTATGTGCTCCGCAAGATAGTCCAACGAACGCTTGCTGGTGGCGTCGCCGCAGGTCCAGCCGTTGTTGGTCTTCTTGCCCGGCTCGTCCTGCTTGTTCCTGTCTATGACGAGTATCTGCGCCTTCCCCTTTGAGTGGTGCCCTATGGAGGCCGCGGTGATCAAGCCGGCCATCCCGCCGCCCGCTATGATGACGTCGTAGTCAGGGTTCCCTTGCAATAGTAGTCGTGAACGCTACTAAAATCCTATATAAGAGCTTTGCCGTCCTTTCGGCCTGTTATGCACAGGAGCGACGTCATCGGTGAGCTGCAAGACCTGGGACTCACCAGCTACGAGGCCAGGTGTTACGTCTCTCTGGCGTCACTGGGGCCGGCCGACCCGGCTCGGGTGGCCGACGACGCAGATATCCCGAAACCGAGCGCTTACACTGCGCTGAGGGTCCTGGCTTCAAAAGGATGGGCAGACCTGGTGGTGAAGAAGCCGGCGACGTACAGGGCGAAGGCGCCGTCAAGCATCAGGACGATGGTGGAATCGAAAGTCGAAGAGACGTTCGACGCCCTGGAGAAGCTGTACAGCCCCCAGCCCGCCCAGGAGGCCGAACTGGTCTACACCGTCAGGGGGAGCGAGAAGGTCCGGGCCAAGGTGTACGAGCTGCTCAGGGAGGCGAAGGAGACTGCGATCCTTGTGGCGCCAGCCATGGGACTGGAAGACGCGAAGACCATGGAGCTCCTGTCTGGGGCGGTGCAAAGGGGGGTGAGCGTGAGGGCGATATGCGACGACGGAGGGGTCGGGCTCCTGCCGCCCGGAGTGGACATCAGGACGGGGAATCAGGTGGCCTTCGACCTGCTCGTGGACGACAAGGTGGCGCTGATCGGCCTGCCTGACCACTCGGCCTGTGGATGGATAGACAGCCCGGCCGTGGCGAGCCACTTCAAGCAGTTCCTTGAGCTTCTGTGGAGCACCTCTTCCCCGGCATAGCGCCTCGGTCGGGCGGCCCGCCGACTATAGGCGGAGTCTTCCTACTCGCTGGTGAAGATCGACTGGTCCGCGCTGGTGCTCGGGACCTCTGGGAGCGAGTCAGCCATGCGCTTCTCCGCGACCGCTGAGGCTTCTGCGAGGATCCTGTTGGCTTCTTCGCTGTTCTCCGCCTGGTAGAAGGTCGTCCCCGTGATCTGGCCGACATCCACCATTACCGAGTTAAGCTGCGCGCCTATCTCCCCCAGGGTCCCCTGGGCGTCTGGCATCGCCTCGCCTAGCGTGGCCCGGACGTTCTTGATCACTCCGATGGCGGGGGCGATGGTGGATGCGAAGTCACCGATCTCTGTTACTGTCTGGAGCCGGGTGTTGATCTGCTCCAGAGCTATCCTCGACTGAGTGACAATCTTCTCCATCTTGCGGACCTCTGCGAGCTCGTTGGAGTATGCCTTGCTCGACTCCTGGTCGTGCGCCTGGACGGCGGTGACCGTCTTCTTGAATATCGCGCTCTCCCGCAGCTTGAGCCTGCCCATGGCCTGGTCCAGGCGGCCGACCTCCTTGGTCAGCTGATCGGCTGCTTTCTGAATCTGGGGGCGCATAGGCTGGGGCCCGCGGACCGTCTCGCGGACCATCTTCCCGAATGGCTCCTTCTCCTGTGTCTTCCAGCCCTTTTCGAATTTGTTGCTCAACCTTCGACCCAGACCCGATGTCGCGGGCTGACGACATGACTGACCCAGGCAATTAGCATTGACACTATGCTCAACGATTCACACATGGGTCGGGCGAAAAAACCTGAGGGAGCTCGCTACTGTATCTTGTATCGGGTGGCGACCTTGACTATAAGGAAGACCACGAAGGCGACAATGATGAAGGTGATGACGGCTATGAGGAAGGCGCCGATTTGGAAGTCCTGTTCCGCATATGTCACGGCATAGGTGCTTAGGTTCCCTATGCCGCTCAGTGGTATGCCGATGGCTGGAAGTATCAGGTCGGTGACCAGGGCCTGGACCAGGCTCCCGAGGTAGACGCCGAGGATGAAGGCCACGGCGAGGCCGAGGACCTTGTAATTGGTGAGGAATGCCTTGAACTCAGCGGCGAGACCCTTGGGGGGTGGCGGGGCGGGAGGGGCTGGCTTGGGTGTGAGGAGCTCCCTTATTTTCTGAAGTTCGGCGATGATCTCCTTGTCGGAGGACATCGCAGAATCGGCGCTTTCTGCCGGCTTAAGCGTTAGCTCCCGGCGCACGGTGCGTCCTGCGGCCGAAGCGGGAGCACCAAGCGGACTTACGGTTAATTCCAGAACATCACAGCCCTTGCACCGGGGCACTGATGGGAGGAAACAGACGGGACTCTGAGACCAGGCAGGGCTACCTCTACGCCATCCTTGGATCAGTCTGCGCCGGCTCTGTGTCGGCGCTGACAAAGATCTCGCTCGCCAGGAACGGGCCGCTCGTGGTCACAGGGGTAACATTCCTCCTTTCCGGGCTCATCCTGCTGCTGTATCAGCCCAGGAGGAAGCCTCAGCCCGGGAGCTACAGGTACCTCGTCTTCTTCGGGCTCGTGGGGGCGGGCCTCGCTCCGCTGATGTACACCCTGGGCCTGAACCAGACTACAGTCGTGAACGCCTCCCTCCTGGCCAACGGCGAGGTCCTGTTTACCACCGTAATCGCCTTCGCGATATTCGGAGAGAGACTGGGGCGTGGACAGGCCGCCAGGGGGCTGCTCATCGTGGCAGGGCTCCTGGTGGTCTCTACCAACCTTGACCTCTCCCACATAGCGTTCCTCCAGGGACTGGCCGGGAACCTGCTGATTCTTGGCTCCGGGGCAGGGTGGGCGATCGAGAACAACATAATCGTGCTCGCCACGAAGAGGTTCGACACGGCACTTCTGAGCAAGTTCCGCAACCTCATCGGGGGATGCATCCTGACCGCCATCTTCCTCGTCGGAGGCTTCCCGTTCGGATTCTCTGCCTACTCCTCCGCCGTGATGCTCCTCTTGGCGCTCACGGTCTCCGGCGCAACGATTTTGTTCATAGCCGCGGTCAAACGACTGGGGGCGATCAGGATGCTGCTCGTATGGTCCACGTCCACGGTGTTCGGCGCATTCTTCGGGCTCACGGTACTCGGGGAGCAGATCACAGCGGTCCAGGTCTTCGGGGGAGCACTGATCATGCTGGGCGTCTATCTCCTCAGGAGGGGCGAGAAGACCCCGGAGGCCGAGCCCTTCGTAGTAGCGGTGGGGGAACTGTGACATTGCCGAAGGGTAGCGTTGCCGCGGGACGACCCGGAAGCAGAGGGTGCTTTTCCTGGGCTGACCTGCGCTTACAGCCCAAGAAGAGGGCGGCTTATCGGTCCGCTTCGACCGGCCAGTAGTTCAGGCTCCAGTAGATCACAGGGATGTCTGCTATGTGGACGTTCTTCAGAAGGTGCGGCAGGGCCCTGAGGTTCTTCGCCGAAGGCACCCCGATCTTCAGACGGTAGGGGCGCGGCGAGCCGTCGCTGACTATGTGGTACGACATCTCCCCCCTGGCAGCCTCTGTCCTGGAGTACACCTCCCCCGCGGGGACCCTCGGCTGTGGGCCGAGCTTGAGGCGCACCGGGCCCTGTGGGAGGCCTTTGAGCGCCTGCCTGATTATCTTGATCGACTCGCGCATGTCGAGCAGCGCGACGTAGGCGCGAGCCCAGGAATCCCCCTGGGTGAGCACCGGCGTCTTGAACTCGAAGTCCGAGTATGAGCTATAGGGTTCGTCCTTCCTTACGTCGAGCGCGAGCCCGGAGGCTCTGGCGACGGTCCCCGTTGCGCCGAAGGCGATGGCGTCATCCCTGGACAGGACGCCGACGCCGTCCGATCTCTGGTGGACCATGGGGTTGTCGTAGAATATCTTCTCGTACTCGCCCATGCGCTTCTCGAACCAGTCACAGGTCTTGAGCCCTTTCTCGATGGCGAACTCCGGGATGTCGTTCCTCACTCCGCCAGGGATGATGTAGGCGAAGGTCACCCTCGCGCCCGCTATCCTCTCGCCGAGGTCAATCCAGAAGTCCCTGTCGCCCATGCACCAGGTGATCATCGTGGTGTGGCCCAGGAAGAGCCCCTGGATGGCGATGAAGTACATGTGCGAGATGATGCGGTTGATCTCAGACATGATGACCCGGAGGTACTGCGCTCTGGGGGGGACCTTGCTGTTCATGAGCTCGTCGACCCCCAAGGAGTAGGCGAAGAGTATGTTCGAGCTGTCTAGTATCACCGGCCTCTCCAGGTGCGGGACATTCTGGGTGTAGTTCCTGTACTCCCCCATCTTCTCCTCGCCCCTGTGGACGTAGCCCGCGTCGGGGAGGGCCTTGACGACGTAGTCGCCGTCTAGCCAGAGCCTGATGCGGAAGTGGCCGGCTCCCGGGTGCTGAGGGCCGAGTGAGACGGCCATGATCCGGTCGGCGTCTGGCGAGTACTCGCTTTCGAGGGTCATTCTCATCTACCTGGCGAAACGTAGTCTTTACGGAGGGGCGGCAGGTCGTTCCAGTCCTCCGGGAGAAAGAGGTGGCTCTGGTCGGGGTGGCCCTGGAAGTTGAGCCCGAACATCTCGTGCGTCTCGCGCTCGTGGTACTCCGCGCCCCTCCATACCCCAATCAGGGTTGAGACGACCGGATTGTCCCTGGGCACCCTCTCGGAGAGGGCCAGGACGAACCCCTCCTGGCCTGGGACCGTGGAGCCAACGAAGTAGACGACTTCAAGCGCGTTCTTCGCAATCCAGTCGACCCCGCTTACCGTGCTGATGTGGTCGAACCCGAGCGAGTCCCTGGCGAAGAGCGCCACGTCCTTGATCATGCTCGCCGGGGCGGAGACCTTCAGCCGGCGCGGCTTGACCCACTCCAGCTTCGTCCCTGGGTGCTTCGACGTTATCTTGTCGGCGATGGCCTTTGCCCTGTCCAAGTCCGGATTTGCAGCAGGGGCGGCCGCCGGGGCAGAGCTGGGCGGAGCATTGGCCGGCTGCGGCGGAGCCACGGCCGGGGAAGGAGCGGGATTGGCTGGCTGACTGGCCTTGCTCATGGGTATCGTCACCGGCCGCTGAGCGTGGGCATCCTTCGGATCTTCTCCTGCAGTAGGACTATCCCTTGGATCAGCGCCTCGGCCCTCGGAGGGCAGCCCGGGACATACACGTCCACCGGTATGATGTCGTCGATGCCCCTGAGGACGTTATAGGAGTCGAAGTAGAGCCCGCCCGTTATGGAGCACGCTCCCATGGCGATGACCCACTTCGGCTCTGCCATCTGGTCGTAGATGAGCTTCAGCCTAGGGGCCAGCTTCCTGGTCACCGTCCCCATGACTATTATGAGGTCGCAGGCGCGGAGAGAGCCGAATGCCTCTAGCGTGCCGAAACGCTCTATGTCGAAACGGGACCCCGCGGCGGCACCTACCTCGACTGAGCAGCAGGCTGTCTCTAGATGGACGGGCCAGAGCGAATAGAGGCGTCCCCAGTTTGCCAGGTAGCGCAGGGGGTCACCTATGGCGTACTGAAGGACGTCGTCTATCTTGCCTACGAGGACCTGGAAAGTCCCCGCCTTCTGCTGCTGGGCGACTACCATAGCTCTCTCTTCCCCGCGAGGAACAGGGCGAAGCCCATTGGGATGAAGAGCATCCCCATGAAGAGCGTCACCGTCCAGTCGGAAGACAGCCCTAGGGCGAGCGGCTTGTAGGCCGACGCCCAGGCGTAGAGGAACATAGAGAGGACGTCGAACACTATGAACATGAGGAGGTAGGCGTAGTACTGCATCATGAAGTGCATCTTGCCGGCGCCCTGGGGGACTTGGCCTGCCTCGAAGGGGAGGTTCTTGATCGGGTTGGGCCGCCTGGGCGCGAATAGGCGCGGGATTATCATCACTGCGCCCGTGAGCCCTACGGCGACGAGGGCCATGACGAAGATTATCCCGATGTCACCAAAGAGAGCCATTCCAAGATTCTCGACCGGTTTATGTTATTTAAGATTGGTGGGATTGGGGCTCAGTAGAAACCCTCTGGCTAAAGAATAGGTCAGACTCGCTATCCTCGCGGCGTCATACGAGATTATTTTCAGCCTCATCTCGTTGCTCTGTGCCCGTGTCCTGACCGACCTCACCTCGTCCCCCATGGTCCTCTTCACCACCGAGAAGACTGTCTCGTCCTTCGACCTCTGGTGGTAGGTCTTCTTCGAGTACCCCCTCTTCATCTCCTTCCTGTAGCACCCCCTCGTCCTCCAGACAGGGACGTCCTGGTACCTCGCAGGTATGGTCGACATCGCCCCGAGCTTGTCCCTCAGGAGCTCGTGGTTGTCCTCGTCGTCGTAGTCCTTGTCCCCGATTCCAATCTTGATGGGCTTGTTCGCAGGACCCCTCATGAGCTTGACGGCGATGACGAGCTGTGTCTTCAGCTCCACCCCGATGGTGAGCTTCAGGAAGCGCCTGGTCTTCGCCCTCATCTCTTCTCGCTCCTCTCCTTCTGACCCTATGACCTATGAATAGGGTGGCGAAACGGAGAGGCATGAACCATGACATAATCTATGTGGGCGTAGATGTACATGAAAAGGAATCGCAGCTGGCCGTCCTAGAGAAGGGGGGCTCCATTCTCCTCGAAGAAAGAATCCCAACGAACAACCTGCACAAGTTCATCTCCTCGCTTCCTGGAGAGAAGCGCGTAGCAATCGAGTCCGTGGGATTCATACACCCGATATACGAGAAGCTCTCTTCCGTCCCCAAGTGCACCGTCTCGGTGGCGAACCCCAACAAGCTCCGCCTCATTTCTCAGTCCTCGACGAAGAACGACAGCAACGATGCAAGGGTCTTGGGTGACCTGCTCAGGACCAACTACTTGCCATTGGCCCACATGCGCGACGAGGAGACCAGAGAGAAGCTGTTTGTCGTGAAGGACAGGGTGAACTACGGTACGAGGAGAGGCCACCTAAGGGGCACTATACGGTGGCTGTTGAAGAGGAGGGGCATAGATCTCGGCAAGGGACTATTCGGCCGCGAGGGGAGGGAGAGGCTCAGGGCGCTACGGCTCCAAGAGATAGACATCAGGCTGGACGAGCTCGAGCTCGTGGAGTCGACGATAGAGAGGCTCGACGGTCAGATCCGCGATATCGTCTCGAAGGACACGAGGGCTAGGCTCGTGGACACGATTCCGGGCGTGGCGTCATACACCGCCCTCTTCGTTGCATGCGCCCTCGACGACATAGACCGCTTCCCAGACTCCAAGCACGCATGCGCCTACCTCGGGCTCGTCCCGTGGCTCGACCAGACCGCAGACATGACGCATCTCGGGCACATCACGAAGAAAGGCGACAAGTGGCTCAGGAGAAATCTGATTGAATGCGCCAGGGTCGCGGTGAGGAAGGACCCACACATCAATGAGTTCTACACGAGGCTGACGCACAAAAGGGGAGAGAAGAAGGCGCTGATTGCGGTCGCGAGGAAACTCGTCTCCTACGCCTATTGGATGCTCAAGAAGAACGTAACCTACGAAGAGCTGTCTCCTTGGAGGTGAGGCTGAGGTAATCCCCGTCTTCTGAATAAGGAATGCGCTTCGTAGGGGCGAATCAGGGTTATGGGGAACATCCCCGAATGGTTGGATGCCAACTTCTTGAGGGCGTGAAAGGCAAAAAGCGAGAAAGGTTATAGCCGGTCATGGTTGCCTGACCTGCCTCTTCATAGAAGACAGGATGTCCCTCCTGATCCTGAGGGCGTAGTAGCGGGAGACGTGGCTGGGGGAGAAGCCAGACGAGTCTGGGGAGAAGACCTGCCCCCTTATCCTCGTGAGGAAGACGAACCCTCCCATCACCCTCTCCAGCAGGGTCGAAGGGACCCTCAGCACGAACTTCTCTATGGTAGTGAAGTAAGGAAGCTTGGACAGTCCGAGCGCGTCGACGAGCCTGTCTGCCACAGTCAGGAAGTCGTTGGTGTACTCCCTGTAGGACTTCCTCATCCTCTGCGTCAGGACCAGGAGGGCGACGTGCTGCCAGAGAGTGAAGTCCTTCCTGGAGAACCTGCTCGAATAGCTGGGGATGGCCTGCCGCCGGCAGACCTTGAAGACGGCCCTGACCATCCTTATGTATCGACTCTCCCTCTTCCTCTGTTCGTCATCGTCCTTCCGGCTCTTCCCTTTGTCCAATCCACATCGAGAGGGAGAGTCGGGGGACGATGGCAAGACATCGTGTCTGAAAGAGTCTTGAGCCTATCACGAAGGGAATCTCATTCAGACCGGATTCCTGAAGGGAGGGTTTCTACTGAGCCGGGATCGGTTCGCGCCTTCGCCCGGCGCCACATGGAAATACCGGCAAAAAGAGGCCTTCCGAACTGCATTGTATGCTATAGAAGCCCTGTCACTCGCGAAGAGCTACGGGAAAGGAGAGGCGGTGAGCGACGTTTCGCTCAAGGTGGGTAAAGGGGCGGTGTTCGGCTTCCTCGGCCCCAACGGCGCTGGGAAGACGACCACCATCAGGATGCTGACGACCCTGATCCAGCCTTCGCGGGGAGATGCCAGGGTGCTGGGCTTTGATTTACGGAGCCACGGGCCTGAGATTAGGCCCCACATCGGCGTTGTCCTCCAGGGAGAGAGCTACGAATATTCGAAGTCTGTCGAGCAGGCGCTGGACCTCTACGGGATGCTCTGGGACATCCCCAGGAGGACGCGGGAAGAGAGGGCCGAGACACTCCTTGATGAGTTCGGTCTTGAGGAGCACAGGAAGAAGCTTGTCCAGCACCTGTCGCTGGGCCTCAGGCGAAGGTTGCAGGTCGCTCGCGAGTTCATCCACGACGCCGAACTCCTTTTCCTCGACGAGCCTACAGTAGGCCTGGATCCCATCGCCCGCAAGGGAACCATGAAGATGATCAGAGAGAAGGTCAGCCGGGGGCTTACAGTCTTCCTCACGACCCAGCTGCTGGACGAGGCAGAGACCCTGTGCGACAGGGTTGCAGTGATATTCGGAGGGAAGATCATCTCTGAAGGCACGCCGCGCGAGCTGAAGGACACCTATGGCGGAGTCAGGCTGGTGGAGGTGCTAGTAGGATCAGGCGACCCCGGGCTGCTGGCTAGCCGGATGTTGGGGACCAGGTCGGTTTCTGGGGCCGTCACCGACCCTGACGGCAGGGTGAGGGTCTGGACGTCTGACCCCAGCGGGACGTTCAGCGCCATTCTGGGCGCGGGCGAGGACTTGGGACTCGAGCTGGGTAGCGTCACCGTCCGGGAGCCCAACCTCGAACAGGCGTTCATCAACCTCATCCAGAAGCAAGGAGGGACGGATTGAACCGCATAGCAAGGCTCGTCGTGCGCGACATGTGGGTGATGAACCGGGGGCTCCTTGTGATACAGTTCGTCCTCCCGCTCTTCCTGCTTTTCGTCGCCAGCTTCCCGCTGTCGGCGTTGATCGCTCCGTTCAGCGTGGACGGGCTGGCCGTCACCTACCAGAGGTTCATCGCGGTCGGGCTCGTCGCCCAGACGACCATGACCGGGTCGCTGGTGGGAGGGACCCTCCTGTTCACAGACAGGAGGCACGGCATGTTCGAGCAGATACTGGTTGGGCCCTTCGCGAAATCGACCTACGCGGCCAGCAAGATATTCTCGTCAATGCTGATAGGATTGCTGGGAGCGGCCCTCGTAGCACTGTTCGGACTCCCCTTCACCTACGGGGCAGCAGTCACCATCCCTGGGGCTGCGGCGGCGCTGGCCGCAGTGGTCCTCGGCGCCGTGGTGTTCAGCGGGTTCTCGATTATCCTGGCCAGCCTGTTCAAGTCGCTCGAGGCGTTCGAGGGGACATTCAACCTGCTGTTCATCCTGCTCACCTTCGTGAGCTCGACGCTCTATCCCCTGGCGTCGGTCCCCCCTGCCCTCAGGGACTTCATGCTCCTGAACCCCCTGACCTACGTCGTCGACCTGACCAGGGCCGGGATGCTGGGCCTGAGCTCCCCCTACGTCTGGTGGGAGGGCCCGGTGCTCGCGGTCGAGGCGGCCGTAGTCTTCGCGTTGGCTCTGGCCTCCATCCGAAGAATCAGCCTAAGCGGGACCTAAGCAGGCGGGCCAGGACTCCGAACCTCGGCCCGTTGCCTGCCGGGTTAGTCTACCCCGTGGACCTCTTGGTCTTCTTCCCTGAGGAACGAGTTGAGCAGCTTTCCCTCGCGGAAGAAGTCTTTGATGGAGAGGACCCCGAACAGGGTCCCGTCGTCGTTCTCCACCACCAGGTGCCTTATACCGTTGTCCGCCATGAGCCTGACCGCCGTGGAGGCTCTGTCAGACCGCTTGACGCTGATCAGCTTCTTTGTCGACACGGCGTCCAGCCGCCCCGAGAGGGCCACCCCCTTCGCCACGGCCCTGACCACGTCCCTTTCGGAGAGCACGGCCTCTGCCTTCACCGGGCTCACAGAGGGCGCTACCACCAGGAGGCCGATCTTCTCCCGGGCGAAGACTTCTGCGGCCTGTTTTATGGTCGCCCCTGGGCTTATGGTAACCGGCCTGCGCTTGACCAGGGCCTCGACCCTCAAGGCCTCAGCCCCTTGGAGGTTCGACCTTCTATGGAGGTGTAGGTCATGAGTTGCGGACCGACGTAGTCCGAGATAGGCCTGATTATCCTGTTGTCGGCGTACTGTTCCAGGACGTGGGCGAGCCATCCGGGAGCACGGCCTATGGCGAACACCGGGGTGAACAGATACGCAGGCACTCCCATGTGGTTCAAGGCCAGTCCGGAGAAGAGGTCGACGTTGGGGTATAGGTTCTTCTCCTTCAGGAGTATGGCCTCGATCCGCTGGATGATCTCCAGCGACTCCTTCTCCTTCGGAGTCCGCACGAAGTGCTCTGCCATGTCGCTCAGGATCTTCGCCCGCGGATCCATGGTCTTGTAGACCCTGTGACCGAAGCCGTTGATCTTCGCCTTGCTGGCCAGCTTCCCGCGGATGTAGGCGTCCACCTTGGCCGGGGAGCCGATTTCTGCGGTCATCTCGACCACCTTCTCGTTGGCCCCGCCGTGGAGCGGGCCCTTGAGAGCCCCCACGGCTCCGGTGACGGCCGAATAGATGTCCGAGAGGGTCGAAGCTATGACCCGGGCGGTGAAGGTCGAAGCGTTAAACTCGTGGTCCGCATGGAGGATCAGTAGGACGTCCATCAGCCTCGAATCCTCTTCGGATGGGACCTTGCCTGACAACATATAGAGGAAATTGGCCGCGAAGGAGAGGTCTTCGCGCGGGGCGACCACCTCCTGGTCGTGCTTGTGCCTGTGGATCGCCGCCACCATCGTCCCCATCTTCGCCGCAATGGACATGGCTTTCTCCTGCTGCGAGTACATCGGGTCGTCAAAGACCCCGAGGGCAGCAACCCCGACCCTCAGCGCGTCCATGGTGTCGCAGTTCTGAGGGAGGGTGGTGAGGATCGACACCAGCTCGCGCGGTATCGCGCGCTTAGAATCGAGCTCCTCGCTGAAGCCTTTGAGCTCGTTCACGGTCGGGAGATGGCCGTTCCAGAGGAGGAACGCCGTTTCCTCGTAATTGGAGTGAGTCGTCAGGTCTGCTATGTCGTAGCCGCGGTAGAGCAGGCGTCCCTCGTGGCCGTCGATGAAGGTGATGGAGCTCTTCCCGGCGACGACGTCCTCGAGCCCCTTCGCCTGGGTGGTCAGGCGCTGGATGATCTGGTCCATGGTCTCAGAATATTTGCCGAGCGATGCGAGCTTGGAGTAGGTATCCCTCGACAGCTTCACGGTCGTAGAATCTGATTCTGGGTTCTTGGGCATCGGCATGACGGCAATATAATCAATATCTTTGGTATATTAGGTTTTGGTAGACTGCGAGGGCGAACCCGATTAGGGCCGACAGGTAAAAAGGGCACCCATGTAAGGGAAGAGACGGTGTCTTCTCTGACTCGAATCGCTGTCGTGGGCACCGGGGTGGCAGGGGCGTATCTGCTCAACCGCCTTCCGGCCGACGTGGAGGCAGAGGCTTTCGAGATGCGGACGGAGAAGAACTGGTACACGGTGTGCGCCTGGGGGACTAGTCAGCCCTTCATCTCTGACCTGGTGAAACAGGCAGGGTTCAACTTCGACGACTACATCCTCCACAGGGGAAAGAAGATGCGCGTCGACCTCGGAGACGAGGAGGTCACCATACCCCTCAGAGGACTGGTCACCTACGATAAGCACAGGCTGACGGAGGACATGCTGAAGGGAAAGAAGGTGCACTGGGGGGCGCACGTCAAGGAGGCCAACGGGGACTTCCGGGGCTTCGACCACGTAGTGGACGCCACAGGTCTGCACAGGTCTCTCCTCCCGAAGGTCCAGGACGACCTGCTGATCCCTGCGCTCGAGTACCAGGTGAAGTCCAAGGACCTCCCCTACGACGACTTCGTGATCAAGCCTTATCCAGGCCTCGCGGGCTATTGGTGGTACTTCCCCCTGGGGGACGGCATGGCCCATGTTGGGGGCGGCGACCTTCACCATAGGTATCAGGGCGACCTCGACGAGTTCGTGAAGAAGTACCACTGCGAGGTCGTCAGGAAGATAGGGAGGCCTGTGAGAGTGACGCCTCCCAAGTACATGGAGCCCTTCTTCGACGGAAAGGTCACAGGGGTGGGCGAATCCATCGGCACGGTCTACCCGATGCTGGGAGAAGGGATAATCCCCAGCATGCAGTGCGTCAATCTGTTCGTGGACCACCTGGGCGACAGGGAAGGGTACAGGAAGGCGGTCCTGGACCACTACTCCGAGTACGCCAAGGTCTACAGGTTCATCAAGGCCAAAGTGGAGGACAAGTTCAGCCTGATGAAGATGTGGCCCTCGCTCCTGTCTGTCTACATGTACATGAGGGGGAACGAGAGGCGCTTCGGCCTTCAGACCAGGTTCAACGACTTCTTCAAAGTCATCACGAGGCTCTAGTTGAGCGCCGAAGAACTCAAGACTCATTCCGCAGTCCACGTCCTCAAAGGGGCCGTACAGGGGGTGCTGGGCGCGAAGTGGACGGCCTCGGTGCACGTTTCAGGGAGTCACGGGAGGCTGACCGTCAAGTTCGACAGGGAGCCAACTGCCGAGGAACTGTCCAAGATAGAGCGGCTGACAAACGAGAAGGTCTCGGAAGGGGTCGAGTTGCTGGAGTTTGAGATGGAGCGACAGGAGGCCGAGGGGCACTTCGGGGACGCCATCTACGACCTGTTCCCGGTCCCGCCCGAAGTGACGCTGCTGAAGATCGTTAGGATTCCCGACTGGAGCATCAACTGCTGCAACGAGCCCCACGTCGACAACACCATCCAAGTAGGGGAGATCAGGCTCGGGAAGCCCCGTTTCAGGCACTCCAAAGGGGAACTCGAACTGGAGTTCGACCTCGTGGAGTGAACAGGAACAGGTAATATCCTGGTTCTTTTCGGGCCATGGCTGGGCCCGTAGCGCAGATCCATGCTTGAGCGAAATACGGATAGCGCGGCAGCCTCCTACACGTCGTGGAGCGAGCTGTAGGTCGTGCGTTCAAATCGCACCGGGCCCGTGAATTCAACGGTTTCTATCCGCATTCGGCCGAGCATGAGAAGCAGCCGACGACGCGTAAACGGCGTCAGCGTGTTCTACGGGGTGACGGGTGGAAGGGACGCTGCCCTAGTGACGGTAGCCACCTGTGCTGTTCTCCAAGCCTGGAAGCCCGGTGGCCAGAGTCGAAGGGTTACTGGAAGCCTGAAGGAGCCCAAGGAGGGGTAGAACAGCCTCTCCTCTTTGAGGCGCGGACAGGCCGCCGTGTGCTCGGCCGCGGGCGCACCTGTGACTAGACCGTTCCGGACCAGGGTCCCTGGTCTCGCGGAGCAGCTTTCAAGGCTCTTTCCTGGCTGTTCAACACCACAGGATTAAGTCGGCGCTCTAGGATCCCCCTTCTAAGAATGAACAAAGCCGTAGCCATTTCAGCAGTGGTGTTGCTGGCAACCCTCGGGTTTTCAGCGTACGCCTACACCGTCTACCTCCCAAGCATCTCCAACAGCTCCCAAGCTGGGCCCGGCTCCAGCTCGCTGAGCATCTACCTGTCAGACCCACCGCCTAGCAGCCCCAACCTCAGCTATCTCCTCGTCAATGTGACGAGCGTCACCATCAAGTACTCCTCCAACGTCACGGCAGTCACCACCTCGGGGTCAACTTCGAGCGCCGTCAGCTTGAGCACGACTACGAATACCACTAGCAGCACCAGCAGTAGCACGAGCACCAGCTCTCTTACTTCACACTCCCTGAGCACGTCTTCTTCCACCAGCTCTTCCACCATCCGGTCCGGGTTCGTGAACCGGTACGTCTACAACGTATCAGCTAGCGTGGGGGATAACGTAAACCTCACCAAGCTCCAGGGCAGCTCCCTCCTCTTGGGGACCACTAGCATCCCCTCCGGGAACGTGACAGGCGTCGTCCTCCACATCACCGGAGCCAAGGCCTTCTGGGCCGATGGGACGTCCACTCAGCTCAGAGTGGTGGCGGATGGGAAGCTGATGATCAACGTGCACTTCACCGTCCAGTCAAGCGGCTCCACAGACCTCACCCTGAGCATCTCGCCGGGAGACATACACGTCAGTCCCGGTCAAGCTTCTGTACTCAGTCCTGTAGTCCACGTGACCGCGGTCAGCACTGGATCGAGAGGAACGCAGACGGCTGAAGCCACAGTCACCGAATCCGAGAACTCGACCTCGAGCACAACCTAGGCGTCGGGGGCCGCTCGGCCCTCGACCTCCCATGTTTTTTCGCTGCCTGAACCTAGTCCCTAGAACCCTGAGGGGATGCCGTCTCCGCGCACGTCGCATACGGCCTTCCTGTATCCTCCCGACACCTCGACCGCCTGACAGACGCCGGTCCGTCCAGGCAGCGGGAGCCGCTCGATTTCGTAGTCACCTTTCGGAGGTAGCGCATAGCCTTCCTCCACCAGCAGTTTCTTACCTCCGCCCCAGAGGAACCTGGGGTGTGCGACGTTCTCTTCCGCTGGCATGGAATAGTCCACAGAGTTCGTCACGAAGAGCGCGTGCTGAAGGGGACGATAGTCCGCTCCGCTAGCCCCTATGGCGAGGTAGGGTCGGCCCTGACGCTCCAGGATGAGCGAAGAGAGGGTGTGCAGAGGCCGCTTGCGAGGCTCGACCTTGTTCGGGCCGTCTGCGCGGAAGGCAGACGCCCTGTTGCTCAGGGCTATGCCGCACTCCTCTACGAACACGCGCGACCCGAAGTGATGGAACAGGCTTTGGATCCCCGACACCATGTTTCCCTCGGCGTCCGCGATGGAGAAAGCGGTGGTGTCCCCTTTCCTGACCACCGCTGGCCCCGTGGGCCCACCCTTCTTGGTCGACATGAAGGCCTCCATGTCGATGGGGCCGAAGCGCGGGTCTCCGAGCATCTCGTCCCTGCGGCCGTAGGCGACGAGGACCGCCTTCATCGTCTTCTCGATCCGGTCCCGAGAAAGAGGCCCTGTTGCTGAGAGGTCGGTTTCTGCCAGCTGTTTCAGGATCAGCAGGCTTGTCGCGCCCATGCTGTTGGGTGGGACCTCATAGACCGTGGTTCCCCTGTAGTCGAGGGTCAGCGGCTCGACCCACTCCGGTTTGAACTCCGAGAAGTCGCTCTTGGTGCACGGGACCCCGAGGGACTCGAGGGTAGACGCGATCTTCTCCGCAGGCCACCCAGAATAGAACGCGTCCGGCCCCCCCTCGGCTACTTCTGATATCACCCTGCCCAGGGCTTCCTGCCTGATGCGCTCCCCCGGGGTGGGAAGCGTTCCGCTGGGAGCGAAGACCTTCTTGGCGTCGTCTGAGAAGTCAGAGTACGCCCCGGCGATGGATCTGCACATGGCGGCGCCGGCAGGGAAACCGTCGGAAGCGAGCCTGGCGGCTGGGCCCAGGAGCCCTTTGAACTCTAGGACGCCGAACTTCCTGTGCATCTCCCACACCCCGGCCGTGAGCCCCGGCACGACGCAGGTCAAGGGTCCATACAGGGGGAGCCTGCCGCCGGCCCGTTCTCTGACCAGGTCAAGCGTGAGTCCCGACGGCGCCCAACCGCTGGCGTTGAGGCAGTGTGTCCGGCCCGTCTTCGCTTCGTAGAACATGCCGAAGAAGTCGCCGCCCATCCCTCCGGCGGGGTGGAAGGTCACGGCGAGGGCGAAGCTTGTCGCAGCTGCGGCGTCGAACGCGTTCCCTCCTCTCCGGAGGACGTCGTAGCCGACCATCGAAGCGAGAGGCTGCTCGCTAGCCACCGCAGCGTGCTCGCCAATCAGAGTCCTGCTCAGTGCCATTCAGCTCCCTTCTCTTCCAGAGAAACGACCCAGAGACAGTCCAACGCTTGGGAGCGTTCGAGAACCTATTTATACAACAAACCAGGTGTATACAACCATTGGTCGATAACCAGTGAGCCAGGCTGAGCTCGACGCCGTGTTGGGGACCGTGGAGAACCCGATTCGGAGGATGATAATTTCCAGGATTAGCGAGGAGCCCAACTATCAGCTTCAGCTGTCGAAGGAGTTGAAGATCAGCCAGCAACTCGTAGCGAAGCACCTAATGACCATGGAGAGGGCAGGGCTGGTGAGCACAGTCTCCCAGGACAGCCCCCGGGGCCCCCAGAGGAAGGAGTACATGCTGAAGAGCAGCTTCTCGGTCACCGTGGACCTGGCTCCCAACCTCTTCAGGACGAGGATCTTCTCCTTCGGTGCTTTGCCCGGGGTCGCGGAGACGGATGAGCACGCCCAGATGATGACCCAGATCAGCGGGGTGCTCAGATACCCCGACGGCGCGTCGCGCATACACCCGCTCACCCATGTGGTCGCCGAGGTCGACAGGAAGCTGAAGGCGATGGAAGAAGAGAGGGCGGTCCTCCTTTATATCAGGAGCCTTGCTCTGAGAGAAGCCGCGCGCATAGGGACGTCACTCCCCATGGCCGACCGCAAGAGGGTCGTCAGGTATCTCATGAGGGAGGAGGGTGACGGCGTAGAAGCCATCTGCTCCTCGTTGGGCCTGGAGAAGCAGGTAGTCTGCGACATTCTGGAAGAGATAGAGAAAGAAATCAGGAGCTTGGATTAAAAAAGGAAAGAGGAGCGGAGCTCCTCTACATTCCCAGGTTTGGAAAGCTCGCCTGAGGGACGCCTAGCTGGCCCTGGAGGGTCTTTATGCGCGTGGCATACTCCCTCATCCGGGCGTTGTCGCCCTGGACCTTAGCTATGCGGTAGCCCTTCCACGCCTTGCGGAGGGCGCCCCAGACTTGCCCTTTTTGATATTCGGCCATTTTGTCTGACCTGCTTCGTTCAGGCCCAATTCGGTATTTTGCGGGGGGAGTCTATGTTATTTGAGCCAGTAATCAACGGCGGCTACCGCTGAAGCGGACCCTAGACAACCGAACGGAGGAGGAGCCAGACGTTGCTCGGGTGCTCGGTTATCCTCCGCTTCGAGTACGCCCACCATCGGTCCCCGTAGGGGAGATACTCCGAGACAGCGTACCCCGACTTGACCAGGTCGGCCTTCAGCTCGTCTCTGATCCCTTTGAGGAACTCGAACCTGAACTTCGCGTGGCTTGACTCCGCGAGCGCCTTCGCGCGCTCTACGAGCGCTCCGTCGTGGGTGGCGATGGCGAACCCATCCCCCCTCTCGAAGAGGGACGTCATCAGGCGCTCGTAGCTCTTGTTGACCTCGGCTTTCGTGGGGAAGGCGAAGTCCGGGCCCTCTCTGTAGGCGCCTTTGACGAGCCTCACCTTCCCCCCCTGGTCCAGAATCGCCTTCATGTCCGCCTCGCTCCGCCTGGCGTAGGCTTGGATCGCCACGCCGAGGCCAGGGTGGCTGCTGTGGGCGTCGAGGTAGGTGGACACCGTCCTTTCTGTGGACGAGGAGCTCTCCATGTCGATCCAGAGTAGCTGCGTGAGCTTTTCAGCGCTCGCCAGGATCTTGTCGAACCTCCGCCGCATCGCCTGCTCGTCCGAGTCCATGCCCAGTTGGGTGAGCTTCACCGATGCGAACCCCCTGACAGCGCCGTCGGCGAGAGCCTGCTGGAGTCGGAGGTACTCATCCACCTGGGCGTCTGCGGCACCCTGGTCGGTGATCTCCTCTCCGAGGAAGTTCATGACGACCCCCATCCCCCTCGAGTTCGTCCCCTTCGCGTCCTCTAGGGCAGCGTTCAGGTCCACACCTGAAATCCATCTCTTCGCCACCGGCAGGACGACCTTTTCTTTGATGCCCAAGGCATCGCCGCGCCGGAGCAACTACATATTAACAGTGCATACGAGAATCAACTGTTAGAATGTCTCGCGAGGCGCTCCATGCGACGAGGCTGAAGCGGCTGAGGGCCGGGCTCGCCAGCTCGGGGCTGAAGGGCGTGGTCGTCGTGCCTGGTCCGAACCTGCGCTACCTTACAGGCGGGACGTCGCTGATGCTGGAGCGCCCGTTCATGCTGCTCGTCCCCCTTGCGGGCGAGCCTCAGCTGATTGCCCCTGCCCTGGAGTCGGGGCCCTACGTGAGTGCGCCATTCTCTCTCGGAGTCCACGCGTGGACCGACTCAGAGGGGCCTGGGGGGGCGATAAGGGACGCGACGAAGCGAGCAGGGGCTGAGGGACAGTGGGGCGTCGAAGGTAGGGCGCCGTTCCAGTATACGGACAAGCTGGCGAAGGGGGGCCACTTGAAGCTCGTCAGCGCAGAACCGATCCTCCAAAAGCTGAGGGAGTCGAAGGACAACACCGAAGTCGGACTGCTGAAGAAGTCGGCGCGGGCTCTGAGCCGGGCCTTCAGCGGCTTCCCCGGGCTCATCAAGGAGGGAGCCACCGAGCTCGAATTAGCCAGGGCCATGACAGACGCGATATACGCCCAGGGGGCCGAGAAGGTCGACGACATGCTCGTCCAGGCGGGTCAGATGGCGGCCGACCCGCACCACCTCCCGTCAACCAGGAGGGTGAACCGGGGCGAGAGCATAGTGGTGGACGTCGGGTCGACCTACGGCGGCTACTACGCCGACGTCACCAGGACTTTCTGCGTCGGCCGGTCCCCCGCCGTCGAAAGGGTGTACTCCAAGGTCCTCGAGGCCCAGGAAGCAGCGGTGGCTGCGTCCAAGGCAGGGACGGAAGTGGGGGAGGTGGATGCCGCTGCCAGGGGGATGCTCGAGAGCGCGGGGATGGGGAGGTACTTCTTCCACCGGACGGGCCATGGCCTGGGGCTGGAAATCCATGAAGCGCCCTACATAGTGGACGGCGGGAAAGAGCGCCTGGGCCCAGGCATGTGCTTCACCGTAGAGCCTGGTGCGTACATCCGAGGGAAGCTCGGGGTCAGGATAGAGGACGACCTCCTGATAGAAGGCGGGAGGGGGGTGCAAATCACCGACGTTCCCAAGGAATTCGGCTGGTGGAGCTAGCCCTGCTTGATCCGAGAGAACTGTGACACCATTGTGTTGGTATCCTCCACGTACTTTACCTTCTGGACCTTGTTCATGACCAGCCGGTACACCTTCTCGTCGCTGGGGACGAGAACCTCCTTCTGGGCGTTGAGCACCACCATGACATCCCAGTCGCCAGGGATTATGTGCGCCTCTACTACCTCGGGGACCTTCATGAGGTTGTCTATGACTTCCTCTTCATGGCCCGGGGAGACCTTGAGTAAGATGAACGCCTTCTGAAAGACTGGCAAACGATTCATCTGGTCAGCCATACTGCTTTTAAAACGAATCGCCGTCAAATCACCGTATTGAGGAACGCCGAGGTTGCCGACGTCCTGGACAGCCTGGGAGACGTGGCGGAAACCAACGGGGAAGACAGGTTCAAGGTGATCGCATATCATAGGGCGGCCACCAGCATCAGGAATCTGAACGAAGACGTTGAAGCGCTCTGGAATAGGAAGCAGCTGGAAGACGTCAGGTACGTGGGCGCAGGCATAGCCCGGAAGATTGACGAGTATCTCAGGACGGGGAGGCTCGAACTCCTGGAGAGGATGAAGGCGAAGACGCCTCCAGGCGTGCCGAAACTCATGAGTGTCCAGGGGATAGGGCCTAGGACGGCCTACCGTCTTTCCCACGACCTAGGGATTTCGAGCGTCGAGGACCTGAAGTCAGCGCTGGAGTCAGGAAGGCTAGACCCTGAGTTCGGCCCCACCGTCAGGGAGGCGTTCCGGATGGGAATCGAGAAGCTAGCCAGTTTCGAAAAGCGGATGCTAGTCCCGGAGGCGGAGGCTGAGTTCCAGAAGCTGGCGTCCTACTTCGCTGCCCTGGGCATCGAGGTTAGGATGGCGGGCAGCCTGCGGCGCGGAAAGGACACCGTCGGAGACATCGACCTCCTCTCCACTGACCCGAGATTCATCGACGCCATCTCCAGGTGCCCCGGCGTAGCCCAGGTCCTGGAGAGAGGCCCCAGGAGGGCGAGCGTGAAGCTTGAGAACGGAGTGCAGGTAGACGCCAGGGCGTTCGCACCCGAAGAGTGCGGAGCCGCGCTGGTGTACTTCACGGGCTCGAAAGACCACAACATAGCACTGAGGAACCTGGCAATCGAGAAGGGGTGGAAGCTCAACGAATACGGCCTCTTCAGGAAAGACGGAGAGAGGATCGCGGGAGAGAGCGAAGAGGGAATCTATCACGAACTCGGCATGCAGTACATACCCCCTGAACTGAGGGAGAACAGAGGTGAGGTGGCTGCATCGCTCAGTGGCAAGCTCCCCGACCTCATCTCCTTCGACGACATCAAAGGGGATTTGCAGATGCACTCGACCTGGAGCGACGGGACCGCTGAGATGGACCTGATGGCAGAGGCGGCCAAGGCGCGAGGACATGAGTACATCGCGTTCACCGACCACTCGGTGTCCGTGAGGGTGGCCCACGGTCTTTCCGAAGAGCGGTTCAGGCGGCAATGGAAGGAGATCGACAGGCTGAACGAAGAGCTGGCGCCGTTCAGGATACTGAAGGGGGTCGAAGTGGAGATCAAGAGCGACGGGTCGCTCGACTTCGACGAGGGCTTCCTCGACGAGTTCGACATCGTCGGAGCCTCTCTTCACCAGAGTTTCAGGCAGAGCCCCGAGAAGCTGACTGAAAGGGCGCTCAGCGCGCTCGCCCACCCCTCAGTGAACTTCCTGTGCCACCCAACAAACAGGCTGATCGGCAGGAGGGAGGGGAACCCCATAGACCTCTCGAAGGTCATAGAGGCAGCGAAGAGGAACGGCAAGATGCTCGAGATAGATGGGGAACCTGACAGGCTGGACCTCGACGAGGTGTGGGCGAGGAAGGCCATGGAAGAGGGAGTGCCCGTGGTGGTGGACTCCGACGCGCACTCCGTGGGCGGGCTGGACAACGCTGCCTATGGGGTGGCTATCGCCCGGAGGGCCTGGCTGGAGGCCGGAGATGTCGCGAACACCAGAGAGCTCCGCGACTTCTTGGAGCTCCTCGGCTAGCGTCTTTCCAATGTTAATAACGCAAGATTCCCGCTCGACCCCTGCGGGGGTAGCTAAGCTTGGCCAAAAGCAGGGGACTTAAGCGGGCGTTCGCAGAGATCCCCTCCCTTAGGGGTTCATGGGTTCGAATCCCATCCCCCGCATCCCTAGGACTCGGAGTCCGTCCTGGGTTTGAACCCGCTCCTTGAAACCCAAGATAGAGGGGGCCCGCGCGTAACTTCCTGGCAACGCCTCTGCCAGTTTTGACGAGGCTTGCGGCCTAGATGGGCCCCTAGCCGGTCCAGGAATGCACGTCCCCGGAGCGGAGGCGAGGTCACTGTCGAGGCACCCTCTTCGGCTTGGAGGGCTCGTCCACGCGCGCTGACAGCTGTGCGAGCCGTCCCGACCGGAACCCCCTGTAGGCGGAGATCTAGGCGTCAAGTTCCTTGAGCCCGCCCGGCGCCGGGGCGTAGACCCTCTGCTGGCCCATTGGGGAGACGCTGACCAACCCTGCCTCGCGGAGGGCCCTGAGATGCCTGGAAACCGCAGGCTGCGCCAGTCCGGGGAGGGCCGCCCCAAGACCTCCCGCCGTCATTTCGCTCTCCCGCAGCATGTCCAGGATCCTCCTCCGCTCTGGATTGGAGACGGCAGCGAACACCACGTTGCTCGGCATCGTCCCACCGGACTCCTAGGAAGACGGCTTCGGAGGCTGTTGATGGAGAACAAGTTGCCGCCAGGGTCGGCGAAGGTGACAAAGACGGCCCAGGCGTACTCCCGGGGCTCCTGTGCCAGGCTGACCCCTTTGGACTCCAGGTCGTCCGCAGCCTTCCGGACGCCGGGAACCCTCATGACTGCCTGAGGATTGCCCCCGGGCTTCCAACGGCTCGACCAATCTTAAATCTCCGGGGAGAGGAGACGGCAAAGGATGGCCGGAGCAGACTCGGATGTAGCCGAGACGCAGATAGCGGTGCACTGGAAAGAGGAGCATCTCGTCGACCCGCCAGCTGCCTTTGCCACCCAGGCGAACATGCGCGACAGGGGCATCTTCGAGCGCTTCTCTGAGGAGAACTTTCCCGAGTGTTTCAGAGAGTACGCGAGCCTACTGACATGGGATAAGGGCTGGCACACCACCCTCGACGCGTCCAACCCGCCATTCTGGAAGTGGTTCGTCGGGGGGAGGCTCAACGTGGCATACAACTGTGTTGACCGGCACCTACAGAAGTACGGCAACAAGGCTGCCATCGTCTGGGTTCCAGAACCCGAGGACGAGGCCCACGGGGTGGTCACCTACCGGGAGCTCTACAGGAGGGTCAACGAGTTCGCGCTCGTGCTCCAGAGCCTGGGGCTGAAGGCTGGGGACAGGGTCACCTTCCACCTCCCAATGACCCCCGAGCTCCCAATCTCCATGCTGGCCTGCGCCAGGCTCGGCATCATCCACAACCAGGTCTTCGGCGGATTCAGCGCCAGGGCTTGCGCCGAGCGGGTCGAAGACTCGAGAAGCCGGGTGCTGGTGACCATCGACGGATACTACAGGAACGGGGGCGTCATCGACAAGAAGAAGGAGGCCGACGTCGTGGTAGAGGAGGCAGGGAAGCTCGGCGCCCAGGTCGAGAAAGTTCTCGTGTGGAGGCGCCATCCCGGGAGATACATTTCGGCGGCACCCATGGTCGAGGGTCGGGACTTCTTCGTAGACAGTCTGGAAGCGCGGTTCCGGGGGAAGACTGTGGCCCCTGTGTCCATGGACTCGGAGGCGCCGCTGTTCCTGATGTACACCAGCGGCTCCACTGGGAAGCCCAAGGGCGCCCAGCACCGGACCGGTGGTTACCTGGCGTACGTTGCCGCCACCTCGAAGTACGTCCAAGACATACACCCAGAAGACGTCTATTGGTGCTTCGCTGACATCGGGTGGATCACCGGTCACTCCTACATAGTGTACGGACCCCTGGCGCTTGCTGCCACTACAGTGATGTATGAGGGGGTGCCCCTATATCCGGACGCGGGGAGGCCCTGGAGGATAGCTGAAAGGCTGAGAGTGAACATCTTCCATACAGCGCCTACGACCATCAGGATGCTGAGGAAGTCGGGGCCGGAAGAACCTCTGAAGTATGACTATCACTTCAAGGCCATGACCACGGTGGGCGAGCCCATAGAGCCAGAGACCTGGAGGTGGTTCCATGACGTGGTCGGAAAGAAGGAGGCTGTGATCACTGACACCTGGTGGCAGACTGAGACAGGAGGGTTCCTCTGCTCGACTCTGCCTGCAATCAGCCCCATGAAGCCCGGGAGTGCCGGTCCCGGGATGCCTGGCATCTATCCGGTGATCTATGACGAGGACGGCGCCGTGGTCCCTGCCGGGGAGAACAAGGCAGGGAACCTGTGCATCAGGAACCCCTGGCCAGGCATCATGCAGACCATCTGGGGGGACCCCGACAGATTCGTCAGGACGTACTACTCGAAGTACAATAGGGACAGGGGGAGCAAGGACTGGCACGACTGGCCCTACTTCGCCGGAGATGGAGCGGTGCTGGCTTCCGACGGATACTTCCGCATCCTCGGCAGGGTGGACGACGTGATCAAGGTGGCCGGCCACAGGCTGGGGACCAAGGAGCTGGAGAACGCTGTCCTGACCACCCCTGAGGTTGCCGAGGCCGCGGCGATAGCAATGTCGGACGAGATCCGTGGTCACGTCCCTGTCGTGTATGTGGTGCTTAAACCAGGAGGGCCAGGCACCTCCCCGAAGGCGTTGGAGGAGGCCATCAAGGAGAACGTGGTGAAGCAGCTTGGTCCCATAGCGAGGCCGAGGTCTGTCCACGTCGTCCCCGATCTCCCCAAGACCAGGTCAGGGAAGATCATGAGACGTGTCCTCGTGGCCATTTCGGACGGGAAGGACTACGGAGACATCACCACCCTGGCGAACCCGGACGTGGTCGACGCCATCAGGAAGCAGATACAATCTGCGTAGCCTCTCCTCTCCAACGCAGTCTGTGGTGTGGGGGGCAGGGGAGGGCTGCGCGCGTCTCAGGGACTCGAGCTCGGCGCCTGCGGCTGTGGCCTCGCGGGGTCATCAGTCGACATCATGTGCCCGCCGAACCCCAGCGACCAGATTAGGGACGGATAGACCACCATCCTCTCCATCCCCCCCGCGCCGAGGCCGAAGTACTCGCCTCCGATGAAGAGGACGAGGGCGGCGAGGGTCATCGCGCCGAGGACGACCGAGAAGTATGACATCGGCCTCTTCTGGTATCTGAACGTCAGAATCGCCGAAAGCCCCGCGAAGAGGAAGACGATGAGGGAGAACACGCTGTGCCATATCCCTGTCGTCTCTGGGAACAGGCCGACGCCCATGGCGCCTACTCCGGCAAGAGCGACGACTATAGCAGTGGGGGTCGAACGGAAGGCCCGTCGGAGGTAATAGGCACCCAGGAGTATGAGCAACCCAAGGAGGATGATAGACCCGTTGAAGATGTCGGCCGAGGGCTCGATGATGCACGGCCCTACCGAAGGGCAGAAGGCTCCCAGGTCACTGATGTAATTGGTGGAGACGTTGTAGTTCGGGAACATGATTTCTGCAAGCACTAGGCAGACGGTGAACTGGGCTGCCCCCAGAAAGATTGCTGTACCTGCCTTCGAGGCGTTGGACAGTGCCAACGCGACCAAGGCCTCAGGGTGTGCTAAAAGGATGAGCCCTAATGGAAGCTTCGGGGACGAGTTGGATGTCGACTCCTTTTATCCGTCCCTGCGGCACGCCAGCCGTGGACTTCCTGGCGGAGGCGAAGAGGATCGAACCTGAGCTGATCAGGACCAGGAGGACCCTGCACCAGCACCCCGAGCTTTCGTACCGCGAGACATGGACTTCGAAGTTCGTCGCCGACAGGTTGGAGGCGCTCGGGATCAGCGTGAAGAGGGGGGTCGGGGGGAACGGAGTGGTTGGCATCCTGAAGGGAAGCGCTGAAGGCAGCGTCGTGGCACTGAGGGCGGACATGGACGCCCTGCCTGTCACCGAGGCCGCCGACGTAGACTTCAAGTCGAAGGTCGACGGGGTGATGCATGCGTGCGGGCATGACACCCACATGGCGATGCTGCTGGGCGCTGCCGAGATCCTGGTCCGGGCCAAGGATGAGCTGTACGGCACGGTGAAGTTCTTCTTCCAACCTGCCGAGGAGCACGGAGGGCGGGGGGGTGCGCTCCCTATGATAGAGGACGGAGTCATGCTCGACCCGAAGGTCGACTACGTGTTCGGCCTGCACATCGACGGCGACAGGAAGGCCGGCGAGTTCGGGGTGAGGGAAGGACCGGTGATGGCGGCCCCAGACTCGTTCAGGATCAGGATCAAGGGGAGGGGAGGGCACGGTTCTGCCCCCCACAAGACAGTCGACCCGGTCTATATCGCGGCCAACGTGATTCTGGGCCTGCAGGGCATCTCTTCCAGGATGATGGACCCTGTCCGTCCCTTCGTGATTACAGTCGGGTCGGTCCACTCAGGGACCAAAGAGAACATCATCCCTGACTACGCCGAGCTTAATGGGACCATAAGGACACTCGACGAGGAGACAAGGAAAGCGGCCAAGAGGAGGGTGGCGAGGGTCGTCGAGGGGATCTGCAGGTCCTATGGAGGGTCGGCCGAGGTCGAGTTCGAGCGGGACGCATATCCGGTGACAGTGAACGACCCCAGGGCGACGGAGCAAGCAGTGAAGCTGCTCCGCAAGATCCGCGGCGCCAGGGTGAGGAGGATGGAGCCGATTCTCGGCGGTGAGGACTTCTCGAGGTTCTTGCAGAAAGCGCCTGGCATGTTCTACTTTCTGGGGGCGGCCAACACGGCCAAGGGGTGCGTGTACCCGAACCACAGCTCGAGGTTCAAGGTCGACGAAGACACTCTCAAATTCGGAGCCGCGTCGCTCGCCCTGCTCGCCTCCGAGTTTGGCAAGATGAGCACGCCGAAGTGACCCTGCATGTACGCGAAGAGGATCTCTGAAAAAATCTACCTGCTGGACACCTACGCCCTCGGGATCCCCGGGACGGTGGGCGCATACCTCTTGAAGGGCCCGAAGCCAGCCCTCGTCGACTGCGGATACGCTTCATCTTACGAGGCCGTGCTGAAGGGCCTGGCTGAGGTCGGGGTCATGCCCTCGGATGTGAGGTACATCATCCCCACCCACGTCCACCTGGACCATGCGGGGGCCGCGGGGAGGCTTCTGAGAGAGATGCCCAACGCAGAAGTGCTAGCCCACGAGAGAGGCGTCCCCCACCTGATCGACCCTACGAAGCTGGTCGAGAGCTCGACGAGGGTCTTCGGAGAGTCGATTATGGCGCTGTATGGCCTTCCTGAGCCTATAGCCGCGGAAAGGGTGACGGGGGTCGGCGCGGAGGCACACCTCGACCTCGGGGACGGCTTGACCGTCACCTTGATGCACAGCCCGGGACATGCGCCCCACCAAATCTCTGTCCTTGTGGACGGGGCCAGGTCGCTGCTGACCGCCGACGCGGTGGGCATCGTCTATCCTGACCTTAAGGCGCTGATACCTACGACCCCTCCCCCGAGCTTCGACCCGTCGCAGCTTGTAGCCACCGTCGCCACGCTGCGGCAGACCTCTCCTGCAGAGCTGCTCCTCCCGCACTTCGCGGCCAGGAAGGACGTCGAGTGGGTTTTCGACAGGACGGCGGAGCTGGTCGAGTCATGGGTCCGCCAAGTTAGCCGCATGAGGAAACAGAACGTCGGCCTTGACCAGGCGGCCGAGTCCATGGAGAAGACCGTGGCTGCTGACGCCGGGGTAGAGGGCCTTCCGGTCTATGCGAGGGTGTCAGTGAGGACCTCGGTGATGGGGATCTTGCACTATCTCGAGAAGGGTGGCTGAATAGCGCGAAGCATCCTCCGGCTCGATACCTCTCGTCTGTGCGTGCATAGCCTCTCGGGGAGGAGATGTGGTCCCTGGCGTAGAGGATGGGGCAGGCGTGGCCGCAGAGGCTCCAGACCAGATGCAGGCCGAAGGCTCGCAGAAAGTGGCCGCTTGTTACTGCTCAGTTGGACCGGCCTCTTTGCCTTCCTCCTCTCCCAGCGATTCGACCAGCTTTCGCAGTATCTCTCGCTCGAGTATCGTTCCCAGCATCTTCCCATTTGCGTCGACGACGGCGACTATGGGGACGTTGGTCTCCCTGAAGGTGGTCGTGAGGTTGAGTCCGGGCTCGCTCTCCCGAACCCTCACCACGTCTGCCAGCGGGATCTCTGAGACGTCCATCGTGGACATCTCCCGCGCGGAGAGGCCGATGATGTCATGCATCAGCAGGGTCGCCACGGGCTTGTCTTCCCCATCTACCACCACCGCTGCCCTGGCGTTGAGGACTGAGAGCTTCCTAATGGCCTCCCGGGCGAGGTCGTCATAGCGGACGGTCACCGTGGGCAGGGTCCTGCAAATCTCGGCGGCTGTCATTGACCGGAGCCGCTCCATGACAACCTTCTTCTCGGTACCTGCCTCGTGGTCTATGGAGACGAGAGGGGCGCGTCCCTTGAAGAGCAGAGGAGCCGCGAGCGAAAGGAGGGCGATTGCTATGGCCGTGGAGGAGTACACGAACCCGCCGATGAGCACCGCCCCCGCGGCGAGGGCGGAGACCAGAAGGGCTGCGTCGACCCCTCCTTTGACCGTGGTACCGAAGGCATAGCGCCACCTGTCGATCCGTAAGAAACCCGCAGACACCCCTCCCACCAGAACCCCAGACGCCAGGGCGACGCCGAATATCCCCAGTCCAGCCACTATGAGGACGGGGGTGACTCGCACGAAGTACAGCCCCAGCCCTGCGAAGAACATCGGCTCGAAAAACCCGTAGGTGAACGACCGCAGCTTCTCCATCAAGACGGGCCTGGCCGCGAGGAACTTCTGCATCAGCAGCCCCAGGAAGAGAGCCACTATGGCCGCGTTGAACCCTGCGAGCTGGCCGATGAAGCCCGCTATCAGCAAGATGGATATTATCGTCGCGAAGACCGCCTCTCTGCTCTTGAACCTGGCCTCGACCCTCTCGAGCAACGGGATCATCACGTACCTCCCGAAGGCCACGATGCCGAGTATGGCTGCACAGAGCTCCCCAGCCGTCAGCGCCACTGACATCAGCGTCACGGCCCTCCCGGCAAGGTCAAAGACGAATGAGTAGAGGACCACGGCGGCGACCTCTATCACGAGGACCTGCGAGAAAATCGTGGTCCCCTCGGCGGTCCTTGCAAGGCCCGTGTCTGTGAGCAGCCTCGACAGCGGGCCGGCGCTGCTCATCCCGACCACTATCCCAATCACCACCGCCTCCGTGAGCTGATGGAATGCGAAGTATGAGACCGCGGCGACCGCCAGGAACCGGATGGTGAACTGCGCGAGGGGGACGGCTAGAGACTTCTTCTTCGCCAGCACGCTCCTTAGCCTGTCCGCCTCGAACTCCTCTGCCCCGCTCACGAAGAGAAGGAAGTCTATCCCGATGGTCACGAAGAGGGCGATGGTCGGGAGCGCGTCGACCACGCCGAAGACTCCCGGCCCAATCAGGATGCCGAAGAGTATCGCGCCAACGAAGGGGATGAGGCCCAACTTGCGGAACGCCTCCTCCCCAAGCTTGGCCCCGACCAGGAGTATCCCGAGGTACGCCAGCGAGGCCACGTCAACAGGCAGTCCGGAAAGAATCGCCAAGGCCCGGGCCCTCTTGCCTACTGTCCTTCGCTGGGTGATTTAACTAACTTTGGTACGCGCGCAAGGCGCCCCCACTGGTGCCTGGGGCCCACGTCGAGGTTCTGCCGACTCCTAGCGCTGGCGCCCGCGGCTGTAAGGAGCAGGGTCTGGGGCATCCCCTCGTTCAGAAGGGAGGTCCCCACGAACCCGATGAGCATCATAGAAGACAGCTCCGGCAAGAAGACCCCTGAAATCAGAGCCACATGGGCTCACTGCCCAGACTCGCACGGCAGCCTTCCAGGGCGTGGTATCAAATCCGGCAAGCTTTGCATCGTCAACCCCAGGGTCACGACGGGATGCGTATTTGAGCGCAAATGCCTGTGGGTTCGATCAGTGGATGCGAACAAACGTCATCAGCGGTCGCCCGCTCTAGCGACCCGTCGGCCACAAGAAGCCTCGGCGTGAACTCTTCGCCTATCCTCGCAGAACGAACAACGTAGTGCGCGAAATCAGCCCACGCATGCCCGCGGCTGCTGGTCGGCCTACCCGCCGAAGATGGGTATGTAGGGGGTCACGAGCATGCTGAACAGCAGCAGTATGAAGACTGTCAGCGTGATGTAGACGTAGGTCCTGTTGTGCTCTGCCGCGAAGAGGAATATAGAGAAGAGCACCCTGGACACGGGTGTGGCGAGCAGGACGAGGACCCCGAGTTCTATTACGGCTATCGGTGACCCTTTCGCGAGACTTGCGGCAAGTCCGTCGAAGGAGACAGGAAAAGAGCCGTGGGGAATCTGGCTAGGATTGTACGACAGGAACGCAGCGACCTGGGAGAAGCCGTCGTGGGCGACGAGGAGGACTACGCCCAGCGCGATGACAGCAGACGAGAGTACGACTCCGTACCTCAGGACCTTGCTGATGATCGCGTTCATCGAATCTGGGTCGCTCGGCGTCATGGCCACGCCTCCTTCGAGGGGCCTAGAATCTCAGATGCCAAGGGCCCTCAGCACCATCTCTGCGCCCGCGAGGGCCAGGACTATAGCGAACAGCTTCCTGACGGTGGGGTTCCTCGCCCTTGTGAGCAACCTCGCCCCCACGAAGGCGCCTATCAGTATCCCCAGGGCCACGGGGGCGACGATGACGGGGTTGACGTCCCCTCTGACGAAGTAGATGCCGGCGCTGGCGGCCGCGGTCACCCCAATCATGAAGTTGGACGTGGTGGTCGACACCTTCATGGGGAGCTTCATCGCCAAGTCCATGGAGAGAACCTTGAACGTCCCGCTCCCTATACCGAGGAGCCCCGAAATCAGCCCCGCCACCACCATGCCGGCGAGCCCCTCGACTGGGCGAGTCGCGTTGTAATCTACGGTCGAGCCGTCGGTCTCGACATAGGACCCGGTGAGCTTGAGCTTCTTCGACAGCCCTGAAAGCTCGGGGTTCTCAGGGACGTCCTCGCCTATCTGGCGGATGAGCGGGAGGAGAGAGGCCAGGAGGATGACGCCGAAGACCAGCTCGAGGATGACGGAGTTGGCGTAAGCCGCTATCAGGGCCCCGACTATGGCCCCGGAGGTCGTTCCGAGCTCAAGGAACATGCCGACCCTGAGGTTCGTCATCTTGTCCCTGACGTAGGTCGCCGCGGCGCCGCTCGAAGTCGCTATGACAGATACTATGCTCGCGCCTATCGCATAGTGGATGTCCACCCCGAGACCGATGGTGAGTATCGGGATGACTACGACGCCGCCGCCCAGGCCCACCAGGGAGCCGACTAGACCAGCGGCGATCGAGACGAGGAACATTATGATGAGGAGCTCGACTATGAGCAAACGAGCCGCTCCCCATAATGATGGTAATTACGCGTTTTCAAAGGGTGAGTCCTTGTCGACCTTTGGCTGCACGTCTACGGGCGGCCGTAGTCAGCGTGCGACTAGGAGCGAGGGGATCTGGCGGCGCTCCGAAAGGCCGTACCTGGTAGCCTTTTCAAGGTCCAGACCTCGCTTCTTGCAGATTGACTTCACCTGGCGGAACATCACCCAGCCGCCCAGTCCGACCATGGCCCCGGTGACGTACCTCGCGGCCAGGCTGGCGTCGCTCGAAGCGCTGGTCGCGTCCCGGGCGGCTATCTTAGCCAGATGCCTGTAGGCAGCGAAGTACACGGCCAGCTGTGACTGGTCCAGTTTCAAAGACGCGAAATCCCTGCTCTTGAGGAGCCCAAGCGGGACGTGCTGCATGGGGGTGACGGTGAATTCGAACGGGAGCCCGTTGTCGAGGACAGAGTTGCTCATCCTGTTGATCAGACCCACCGTGTCCCAGTTGTCTTCGGGGGTTTCGGCCGCCTGCCCCACCTGGACCGTGAAAGCAGGCCTCCAGTAGTATTTGTTCATGACATAGGTCCCCCTCCAGACGATGTCGGACCACGACCCGTCCGGGCCGACTTTGAGTGGAAGCGTCTTGTTGGGCATGTGCATCCTCGCCAGGCGGTCGCTCCCCGTCTCGATGCCGACCTGCAGGCCGATCCAGTTGTTTCTCCCAGCCCTCATGACCGAGGACATCTTGCGCATCAGGTCTGGATAGGCAGCTGGAATCGAGATCCTGCCGTGGGTCGGATTGGTGTGGGTGATACCCGGAATGGCCATGACAGCCCTCATCAGGTCTAGGATCGCGTCCTCGTTGGGGACGTAGTTGCGCCCGTGCTGGTAGGCGAAGACTTCGTCTGTGTGGAGCCAGGCACTGCTCTGGCCAGAGCGGACGTTGACTTCGATTTCGCGCCTCGCTTTTTCAGGCGAATAGTAGCGTAGAGGCCTGAGCGTGACCTCGCAGAAGTCGCAGCCTATGCCGCACCCGCGCATGATTTCTGTCATCCCCTTCACAGAGGGGTGGACTATGTCAGGGATATCGTCGAGAGACGGGAACTGCTTCGAGAACTGGTACCGACTTACGAACTTGGAATTGGGCTCCCACTCCTTCCTGAAGTTTGCGTCGAAGGTCTGATACCCCCTGAAGAACTCTGTCTTCTCTGTAGAGTCGTCGGAGAGGTACCGGAAGAGGTCACCGGCTATATCGTCAGCTTCGCCCTGGAAAGCGAAGTCAATCCGGTTCTTGTCGAGTTCCTCTGGCCGGACGGTCAGCTCCCAGACCCCGGGCCCGCCGACGAGAAGTTTCGCCTTCTTCCCCGCCCTCGCTTTGTTCACCCGCGCGAGCAGGGCTTCGAAGTCCCTCTGGACGTAGGCGCGCGCCCTGGTCTCGAAGAAAACCGCGTATGACATGGTCAGCGGCCCAAGGCCTAGGGGGTCCATGGTCGAGACGCCGATCACCTCCGTATCGTCGTCTACGAACTCTGAGATATGGTCCTCGTGAGCCACGACCACCTCGTCGCTGGTGAACTCCTTTAGCAGGGACGCCTCCAGCTTCCTGATGGCGTAGGGGGCGAGCGCTGCCCTCCCATCGGCGTCGGGAGGAGCGGGACCCTTGAGGAATGAATAGATGGCGCCAGGGAAGGCGCTCGTGGGCGCGCTGGCTAGGAAATCGAGCAGTGGGACGCTTCTGTAGCTGCGAGAGAGGGTCGTGTCTGATACAAGCACGAACCGGGCCATATCTGCACGTCCGAAATCAGTGACCCGGAGCTTAAAAAATCCTACAGATAGCCTTGAGTTCGATCTAGCCCCGCCTGGAGAATCTTGGTGGGAGAGCGGCCCGTCTCGGCCGAGAGGTCGTAATCGTTCGCGTCGTATCCCGCCCTGCAATAGGAGTCCCTGTACTTGATGACAAGCCATGCCTCCCTCGAGGGACCCAGCCCTTTGGTCCGCACGAGGGCGAAGGAGCCCTTTAGCTTCTGGCCGAATAGGACGAACTTCAGGTTACCCTCGCGCAGCCCCGAGACGGCCACTTCGTCCGCTTCGTCCCTGTCCTTGACTGCGCGGCGCGTTCCTGAGGTTTCGACTTCGGGAGCGTAGGTTCCCTGGTCCCAAATCATGACGGCGCTCGCCCCGTAGCTGCCCCCTGGGATCACCCCCTCGAACCGCCTGTATTCTAGCTCATGAGGTCCGGCCGGTATGGCGAGCCTCCTCGCAGAGGGGTCCAGGGAAGGCCCCTTTGGGACAGACCATGACGGCATCACTCCGTGCGCCTCCAACCTCAGGTCATAGTGGAGAGACCTGGCCCTGTGCTTGTGCACGACGAAGAGGAGAGGGCCCCTGTCCGTGCTGACTTCGCCAGGCTAGCTTTGCTGGCGTCGCCAGCTGTGCTCCGGTTCGTAGCCGAGCATCCTCCTCGCCTTGTCTATGGAGAGCAGTGTCTCGTTCCTGCCGAGACTCTTCTTCACTGGGACCTGTGGGAAGGCAGAGGCCAGGAGCTCCTCGTCGCTCGCGGCCATAACCGTGTCCGAGTTTGCGATGATGAAAACCTCCGCGCCCTTGATTTTCACTTCGAGCGCCCTTCGCACAGCCTGGGCTGCGTCTCTGGCGTCGATGTACCCCCAAAGGTTCCACTTGCGGATATTCGGGTCACCCTGGAAAGCTCCGAACTTCTCGTAGTCGTTGGGCTCCATTATGTTAGAGAATCGCAGCGCCACTATCTTCAGGTCAGGGTCCCACCTGCAGTACTGTTCGGCCATCCTCTCCCCCATGATCTTGCTCAGCGAGTAGGTGCTCTCGGGTCGCCCGGCATACTCCTCGTCCACCGGGAGGTAGGGGGGCGGGATGTCGAAAGGGAGGCCCAGGACTGTCTCGCTGGACGCCCACACGAGGTTCTTGATCGCGAGCCGGGCCGATGCCTCGAACACGTTGTAGGTGCTCATGACGTTGTTCTCGAACGTCACCGAGTTGGTGAACAGCCTTGAGTCAGGGATCGCTGCCAGGTGCACCACCCCGTCGACGCCGTGGGGGCCGCGCTCGACCGCCGCCAGGGAGTCCATGGCCTGGCCGTAGTCAGCGAGGTCGGCCTGTATGGAAGGGCAGAGCTCTTCCGCCGGCTTCTTCTTGTCCACGTTGAACACCTCGTAGCCGTGCTCCTTCAGGTCCCTGATGCATGCCCTGCCCGCCTTCCCGCTGCCGCCGGTTACCACCACCCTGGTCAATCTCAACTCGGCCATGTGGTCTCTGTGCGCAGAGGAGAGGGACCGGCCCTCCGGTACCTGTATCTTTCAAAGAACAACTCCACTCCGTGCTGGTCGAACTTGAAGACGACCTCCAGCCGAGCGGCCCCTTCTAGGGTGAAGAAGCGCGCCTCTTCACCCTCCCCGCCATCTGGGACAAGTACGATGTTGTTGCCTATGTCCTCCCCCGAGAGCATCAGGAAGCTACCGGCCTTCTTGACCTCGGCGACCAGCGTGTCCTTGTACGTCGTGTACTGGCCCTCGAGCCTCCTCAGCAGCCGCTCCAGCCTGACCGCCCGTAGCTCCTCAGGGTCGGCTCCCGCAAGGAGGGACACGGCAGACATCCCGAGCAGCCCCATGCTGTAGCCGGTGCCGTTGGACAGCAAGACTACCCCGGACCTGATGTCACGGACGTACTCCATGTCTGAGGTATAGACGTCCACCGAGCCGCCGTGGCGAACGACCTTGTGCCCGTGGAAGTCTGGGATTATCATCAAGCCGTATCCATAGGAGTCCCCCCCGTAGTTTTCGGCGGACCACTTCGCGTAGGGGGTCTCCATCTTGGAAAGGATGTCCCAGGAGACCACCCTCTTCCCCTCGAACTCTCCGCCGTTGATCAGCATGGTCACGTAGTTTGAAAGGTCTGCGGCGCAGCTCATGATCCCTCCCGCCGCGCCGCTCCCGTATGGGATGGGGGTGGGCGTCACCTTCGCGCCCCTTATGGCGTATGGGGTGGCGACGTCAATATCGGTGGAGATGTCAGACCTCGCGAGGAAGGTCCTCTTCATGGCCAGCGGCGCAAGGACCTCGGCTCTGAGATAGTCGAACCAGTGGCCGCCGCTCACCTTCGAGACTATCTCTCCAAGGAGGACGAATCCCTCGTTGAGATAGTGGAGCCTCGCCCCCGGCTTCGACACGGTCCAGTCGTCCACCCCGTCCAAGAAAGAGGACATGTCGTCGAGGCTTGCTATGGGGAGCCAGTGATGGTACTCTCTGAACGCGCTGAACAGGATCACCTCCAGCGAGCCTAGGCCCGGGATCCCGCTCGTGTGGGAAAGCAGGTGGTGTACCTCGACCCCTTGGAAGGCTTTCTGCTTGAGAGGGATGTACTTGGTGACCTGGTCGTGGAAGTCCATCTTGCCTGACTCCACGAGCTTGCCGACCGCGAGGGCGACGAATGACTTCGTGATCGAGCCGATCCCATAGAGTGTCTGCGGCGTCGCCGGGCTGGCGGCCCCGGCGTCCTTCCAACCGAAGCCTCTCATATGCACGACCTTCCCATCCTCGATGACTGCCGCTGAAACGCTGGGGATCTTGGTCTCGCTCATTCTCGCGAAGACCAGGTCGTCGAATCTCTGCGCGTCGAAAGCTACCACAGGAGGAGTCGCCGGTCGCCGGTTAAAAGAGATGCCATGAACGTGCTTCACCAGTGCGACGAACGCTCGAGGATGTACCGGTAGGCGTTACCGTGCATGACCCCGTCCGCCCGATCTGGGGTAAGTCCAGCACCTACCAGTGCCTTCCTGAGCTTACCCACCTTGGAGACGTCACCGATTTCCTCGGGAGCGCTTGACATCCCCAGGAAGTCTGTCCCCAGGGCAGGCGCTGCCGGGCCGCCCACCTTGATGAAGCGCTTGGCATGGTCGGCGAGCCTGGCAGGCGTGAACGGGCGGCCGATGCAGCTCCGGATGAAGGTGAGTCCCACTATTCCACCCCTCCGCCCCGTCTCGCGTATCAGCTCATCCGAGATGTTCCTCAGATTGGGCTGGACCCCTGCGGCGTCAGAGTGGCTGAAGAATGGGGAGAGCTCGGACGAGCCCAGGGTGTCCGCCGCCGTTCTGGGGGAGGCGTGTGAGAGGTCGACCATCACGCCGAGCTTGTCAGCTGCCGCGACGAGTGCCTCGCCTTCGCCTGTGAGCCCGTAGTCCTTGGACGAAAGGCATGACGCCGCAAACTTGTTGTCGTAGTTCCAAGTGAGACCGATGGAGCGCACCCCTAGATTGAAGAAGACCTCGAGGTCTTCAGGCTCCCCCAGTGCCTCGCACCCTTCTATGTGGAGGACGACACCGACCCGCCTGCCGAGGGACTCGATGTCTTCCCTGGTCCTGACTATCTTGATGTCCTTCGGGTGCATCTTCTCCAGGGCGTAGTATATCTTGACGAGTTCGATGGCGACGTCCCTTGGGGATACGAGGGCTGAAGAAGCGGACCAGCGCCCATACATCTTCTCCATGGCGGCTATCTTCCTAGGATTGAGGCTCCCGAGGAGCGGAAAGATGGAGCCGAGGACCAGGGTCATGTCGGCCCTCCTCCACTTCGGGATGTCTGCCTGTCGACCGCGCGCGTCTTCCGAGAACTGCCTGGACCCGCCCATCAGGTAGTAGTAGCCGATGTCCTCGTGGAGGTCCACCACCATGGCCATGACGGATTCGAGTGCCGATTTAACTGTCTCGAGCGCTCAAGCGTCAGGCGCTGGCGCTTCCTCAGGGGGCACCTGAGGGGACGGGCGAGCCTCGCGGGGCGGTCTTCCCCCTGCAATCAGGACGAAGACGAAAGCTACCGCGAGCAGGGCGGCAGAGATCTCAAACGCGAAGCGTTGGCCGGACAGATAGGAGATGGCGAGGCTCGGGGGAAGCCTGCCCGACAGGTTCCCTATGAAGAGCTCGTACACCACGCCCGTAGGGATCACTGAGGTGGCCGCGGTGAGCGAAAGCGCAAAGCTCAGGACCATCCCGGTGTTCCTGAAGGTGTTCATTGCCCCTGATCCCACCCCGTACCTCGCCGGGGGCGTCGATGACATGATGGCGGAGGTGTTCGCGGGCCAGAAGAAGGCGAGGCCTATCCCAGAGGCCGCCTCGATTCCTCCTATCTGCAGCAGGGTCGTGCTCACGGTCAGTTGGCTGAAGAGCAGTAGGGCGCCCAGAAGCACCAGGGTGCCCACGGCGGAGACACTCCTGAAGCCGAACTTGTCGGATAGCAAGCCCCCTATGGGGCCGAGGGTAGCGTTCGCCACTGCGAAAGGGATGATGAGGTAGGAAGCGGTCAGAGCGGAGAGCCCGGTGATGCCTTCCAGGTAGAAGATTAGAAGGAAGTTGACGCTGAAGAGCGCGACGAACTGGAGCATCGCGGCCATGATAGAGAAGGTGAAGACTCTGTTCCTGAAGAAGTCGAAGTCGAGGATTGGATCCACGCTGTACCTGTCCTCCCATATGGCGAAGGCGACAAAGAACGCCGGAGAGAGCACCAGAGCCGCAATCGTGGTTGAGTCTCGCCAGGAGTAGAGCAGGCCCCAGGTCACCCCCACCAGAAGTAAGAGCAGGCCCATCGTGAACGACACGGCCGCCGGGATATCGAACGACCCTCGCCGCCCTCCGGCTTGACCGTCCTTAGAGTCCTGTATCCCCAGACGGTCCCGAAGATGCCTATGGGAATGTTGATGAGGAATATCCAACGCCATGTGGTATAGGTTATGATCACTCCGCCTAGGATTATTCCCACTATGTTGCCGAGCCCCTACACAATCGACTGCAGGCCGAACGCCCGACCGGTCTCGCTTCGTGGGAAGGCCTCTGAAAGGATGGCGAAGGAGTTTGAGGTGAGTAGGGCGGCCCCGATGCCCTGGATCACCCTGAAAGCCACAAGAGGCAGCCCGCTGGAAGCAAAACCACAGAGGGCCGAGCCGACCGTGAAGATGGCGAACCCGATGTTGTAGAGTGACTTCCGTCCGTACATGTCGGCGAGCCGCCCCAGGCTCAGCACCATGGCTGTGTTCACCACAAGGTAAGCGACGACCACCCAAGCCATGGTCAAGTCTGACTTCAGGTCGGCAGCCATGGGGAATAGGGCGAGCAGGACGACGGTGCTGTCCACCGCCGCCATCATGGCGCCTGTGGAGGTGACCTACAGAGCCTTCCACTTGTATTCCAAAATGATTCACAAAGAACCTATGTCAGAACCGTTCGTAGAGTCAAGCCGCAGGCGAGCCTGACCAGCCCCAGGAATGCATCCGGGAGCAGCTCATACCTGACCACGACCTTCATGTAATCTTCCAGCCGGCCGAAGAACCTCTTAACGCTGTACCTAACTGAAGGCCGAAGAGGCCTCTCACTTTTCGGCTTTTTGTTTTTCGCTCTTCTGACTCGCAGGGGAACTTTCAGGAAGCTCGCTCGCCACGAACTGGGTTCCGAGGGTAGCCATCTGCTCTATGTCAGTTGTCCTATAGCCCGACTTCACTGACCATACGTAGAAGATCAATCCGACGATTATAACGACCACGAAGTCTATGGGAAACTGGAGGACTCCAATTCCCCCGTAGTCCGTCTCGCCCAGGTAGGACAGCACAACAAGCGTCACGATGTAGACCGGAACCCAGGCCCCTGCTTTCAGAGCCTGTCCTGTGAAGATGTTGATTGTATCCTTCCTGTTTGCCGCGGCCAAGACACCGTAGACCAAGAGGCCGAGGAATATTGCGGCAGCTACGTAGCCCACGACGGGCCAACCTGACCAGTAGACTACGAGAGACGCCCCGACGAAGGAGGCGGGCGCCATCACACTCGCACCGCCGAGTTTGAAGGGCCTCTTGAGTTCTGGTGCATACTTCCTAAGCGTCGTCAACGCCGAGCCACCTACGATGTAGGTGAATACCGTCGAACTAGATATGAAACCCACGAGCTTGTACCAGCTCGGGAAAGGCGCAAAGAAGATGAACCCCACGAGCGTCGATATCACAAGTGGAAGGACAGGAATCCTAAACCTCTCATGGATCTTTGTCAGCGATTTCGGTAGCATCTTCAGGGTCGCAAGTCCGTAGAGGGTTCTCTGTGACGTCCCAAGGTAGACGTTAAGGGTGCCAGAGGGCGAGACGTACGCGTCCGCGTACAAGATGTATGTTAGCGCGACCAAACCGGCTGCAGACGCGGCCGTGGCGAACGGGGCCGTCACTATCGGGCCAGAGAGAGACGACCAGTCACCCGGAGTCACCCCTGCGGGCCAGGTGACGTGGCCGATGAACACGACCTGCAACAGAACGTAAATGGCCATGCCTATCAGGACCGAGAGCACCGTGGCCAAGGGCACGGATCTTTGCGGGGTCTTGGCCTCGCCGCCGTAATCCAGAGCTTGTCTGAAACCCAGGAATGAGAAGATTATCCCGGCAAGGGAAACCGAAGAGAAGACGGCGGGCCAGCCATATGGGATAAATCCAGTGGCCAGCGAGAAGTTTGATGCGTTAAAGCCGGCAACGAACAATATGACCACAGTCCCCGCAGGGATTATCAGTTTCCACCACGTGATTCCAGTGTTCGCCTTCCCCATTACCTTGACTCCCATGTAGTTCAAGACGAAGAAGATGGCGGTCAACAACATCGCGAGAATGATTCCTTCTCCCGTCAGTACCCCGCTGGGTGAAACCAGGCCGTTGATGTACGTCCCAGCATATGTTATCACAGCCTCAGCTTCGATGGGCGGTACGGAAACTGCCGAAAGAAAATAAGCCCATCCAAACATGTAGCCTGCAAAGCTACCATGGGAGTATGCGCCGTACCTTACGATGGCACCGGACCTTGGAATCATCCCGCCCAGCTCTGCGTACACCAATGCTATGACGAGTACTATCGACCCGCCGATAATCCACGACAAGATTGCCGCGGGCCCCGCAAGTATCGATGCGGCCGCAGCAGCGAAGAGCCAGCCGGACCCTATAATCGCGCCCAGGCTCAGCATCAAAAGGTCAGTCGTTGATAGCGCACGCCTTAGCTTCTTGTCACTCGTGGCTTCAGTGGCTTGGGACACTCTGTTTGTTCGTCCAATCATTTCTTTCCCATGATATATAAACGCACGCCAACACGAGGCTTTGCGACAAAATTCGCGCTTCTGCATCATAACAGACAGCGAATCTTTCGATAAAGCTATCGAAATTCAGTTGCATGCCCGTGAGCTGTGCCAACCGAGATGTCTTTGAGAATTAAGAAGGAAGTGTGTGGTCGGGCGAAAAATCTGATTTCTGTCGCAAAGCACCAACACGGCAGTCAACAGTATTTCGGGGTGAGCGCTGGTTCTTGGCGTTCAGAGCCTTATGAAGCTAAACTGGACGCACGACGAGTCGCGGATGTTCATCAGCCTCCTCTCCCTCCCAAAGCCCAAGGAGAGGTCCACAAGGCCAAGGCTCCTCGACAGAGGTGAACACCACAGCGTCAGAACCGAACGTCTTACTCGTTCGTCTGAAGTGCTAGGAACCGCCAACATTAACCCGAGACCATATTCAGGAGGCAACCGGATTGGTCCTGCGGGCTGTAAGAAACGCCTGCCGCGTCCGGCAAAGATAGATAACACAAGGCGGCTGGGCTGACAAGAGTCAGAAATCGCAAAAAGTCCGCAATTCACAGGCAGTGGCGCATAAGTGACCCGGCCCTAGGTTGGCCCGTCGTGAGCCGCTTTCCACCGGGCGCTGCTTTGACGCGTGATCGGCTCACCGGAGTCTGTTGTGGCGGCGCCGATGACGGCCCAGAGCGACTACGTCGAACAGTATCTTCCGGAAGTTGACTGTCACGCTCCTCGCATAGAACCGGTCTTCGATTAGCACGCCTCTCAGGTCGTAGTCTTTCTTCTCGCGGAAATCGTATCTTTCGAAGGAGAGGGAATTCGTCAGGTACGACTCGAGATGGTCAGGTTCTGAGTCGACAGTCACCTCCAGTGGGAGAGGGCCTCCCTTTGAAGATAGCAGAAGGTCGTTCAGCGAGTCCCTCGCCGCGCCGTAGTTCTTCCAAGCCTCTTCGACAAACCGGGAGAATATGCCGTTGGCCGTCAGCTTTGCTTTGAACGAGCCGTCTGTGTCTTCCGAGTACCCCTTCAGGAGATGCGCCTTGACGTTGAGCTCGTTGGACCTGTCCATCCTGTAGAGGAACTGCCGGGCAGGGCGCTCGAAGTCGACCTTGTAGGCGTGGTTGAGCGAATCCCCGAAGGCTCCGCAGGCCAGAAAGAACCCCGCCATGTCGTAGTCGTCCGAAAGGAGCGCGTCTGAGATCATGTGCGCGAAGTCTGGGTCGTAGGGGATTTCGCTCATCAGCAGGCCCTTCCTGGTGATGCCGCGCGGGCTGAGCGTTATGGCGCCGATGTCCCTCAACCAGCCTTCGGCGAAGCCTACCTCTTTGTGGTTCACTCTCGACATGAACTCTAGACTTGAGAGGTCGAGGCCGTACTTGGCCATCAGGAGGACAAGGTCGAATGGGGTTTCTGTCTCCAGGTCCTTGTGGACGGGGGCCGGGTCGATTTTCTTGGGGACAGGCGTGCTGGTGAGAATGACTGCCCGCCCAGGCTTGAACCGTCCGACCCTCCCCATCATCTGCAGGAGGGAGTTGTTGTCCAGCTTGCCGTACTTGAGCGTCTTCTGCCCGAGGTTGTCCTTGCTGCTGATGACGTCGTTGAATATCAGCGCGTTGTCCACGTAGATGTTCACGGACGAGGCGATGACGTTGGTGGCGAAGATCCTCAGGTTCCTGTCCTGCTCTGCCCTACGCTGGATTTTGTTCACCTCCGACCCCTCCAGCCCCCCGTGGATGTACACCCCGCCGTAGATCCCCGCGTACTTCTCGACTAGCCGCCTCGTGGGCAGGAAGACCAGCCAGGACTCGCCTTTGGGCTGCGCGTACAGATACCTCGACAGGGTGTCGAACATGGCGTCCAGGTTGCGGACGAGCTCTACCTCAACGCGCACCGGGTACCTCCTGCCGCTGACCGAGTGTAGTTTCATGATACCCAGAAAACGGAGGAACTCTCCCGGGTCGATGGTGGCACTCATCACCCTGAACAGGTTCTTCGCTTCCTGTTTGCCTTTCTTCGCCAGGGACATGCAAAGCTCAAGCTGGGAGGTCATCTGGTGGCTCTCGTCAAAGTAGATCGAGGAGCCTGTGACGGACCGGTCTGCGAGCATTCTGATGAGTACGCCGTCGGTCACGATCTTGACCTGACCCTCGACGTTGACCTTGGTGTCCTTGGTTATGATCGCCAGATGCTCCTTGACCTCCGGGTGCAGCGCTTCGAGGGAGTAGTAGAGCGCGTTGCACGAGGCCCTCGAAGGCTCCCTGATGATGATCTGACGTTCTCTCCCCGACTTCTCGAACTCGTGTATTGGGACCACGGTGCTCTTCCCCGTCCCCACGTCTCCGAGGAGCACAAAGTGGTCCGAGAAGTCGATGGAGTCTAGGATGGGGTAGATTGGCAGGTCGGGCGCGGCCTTGGGCCGCGGCAGCTGGCCTCCCTCTTCCGCCTCTTCCGGGACGATCGACTCGAAGGTGTCGTCCACTCCAGACTCGCTCATGCCGCCTCAGGCTCGCCCAAATTCGGGGCGATTTGAACCTAGGGCGTACGTCGCCTCGGCGACGGGGCGAAGGCCCTGCCGGGCACCCTGTGAGGCGATGGCTCCCCTCACGTCGGTCGGCCCGGCCGCAGCCAATGCTTGGATAGACACAACCGGCATGAAATCCGATGCCCTCTGGGGGACCGAGCTGCTCCACCGACGAGCTGTCGCCGAAGACATGGGGGACTTGGGCTCTTCCGGAAGCCCGGCGAGTGGAGCAGCTGCCAGTGCATGTGGTTCCACCGCCGTGGGCCGCGACCGCGGGAAGAGCAGCTCTGGAGCGCGAAGCGCAGGAACGAAAAGAACTTCCAGGACAAGAAACGCCTCGTGGAAAGCGGGGAGTCCCACGGAGTCATCGTCTATGCGGACGGCGAAGCGATGGGATGGTGCCAGTACGGCCGCAGCGATGAGCTCCCCCGGGTCGACCGTAGCCCGGGATACAGCAAGGCCCCTCGCAGCGGCGGCACATCGTGGAGGACCACCTGCTTCTGCGTCGACAAGAGGCATCGCCGACAGGGGGCGGCGAGAACGGGGCTGCACGCCGCGGTCGACTCGATCCGGAAGAGCGGAGGAGGAGAGGTGGAGGCACATCCCATACTGCGACAAGGAGGAGTGGCGCTGCATCGTGGGACGGTGCCGATGTTCAAGAGCGAAGGTTTCGAACTTGTGGCCCACCTCGGCAGGGACATCGTTCTGATGCGACGGACGGTCAGCCCTGCTTGACTGGTCCCCGCGCAGCGGCCAGACCGATGCTCTGAGCACGCACGGAGCCCTCTCGCACTTCCATGTACGACTCCAAAGCCTCCTTCCCCACAAAGACTAAGATCACAGCTGTGGCCAGGTAGTCAGCCCACCATAACCCGAACAGGTATTCCGCCAGGAGGCCCGCCAGGAGCGCCAGGGACATGAAGAAGCACGTCGCTGACTCGATAGCGTCGACCGAGAGCGGGAGGCACCTCGTCTCCTTCCCTATCCTTCTTTTCTCCAGCCAGAAGTACGGCATGACCAAGACCGCCCCCGCGGCTATGGCCACACCCAGCAACGAGCCTTCTGGCCTGAGACCAGACGCGTATGAGTAGGCTGTACCTAATCCGATTGCAGGGGCCAGGCAGAAGAGCATCAGAGTCGTCGCCAGGGCTGTCCTCCTTCCCAACCCGGCCGAGCCCGCCACGTCCCCTCTGAGGTGGTTGAGCACCACGAACGCGGAGAAGAGCTCGACCACGCTGTCCCCCCCGAACGCAAGCAGGGCGGGGCTCCGTGAAAGGATCCCTATGCCTATCGAGCCGGCGATTTCGACCGCCATCCAGGCCGAGCTGATGAGCTCTATTGAGAGCGCCCGGCGGAGCCTCCCCATTCTCCATTCTCTGTGGCCCGCAGGGCAGCAGCAGCCGGCGCAGTTGGCGCACTGGTCCGAAACGGTACAGCTCTCACAGGAGTTCCCTGTGCAGCCGCACGACTGGCAGGCGGTGGTAATCACGGCCATAGAAAAGCGCCTGCGGTCGGACCGTTTGGCGCGCCTTATCAAGCTGGTTCCCGTCCAAGGCGCGGGACCAAGCGGCGAACGGTCTTGGACTAGGTTGTGCCAAGACAGATTGTGACTTGGCCCTTCGAAACAGCCGTCGAAGCGCAGGGACGTGGACGTATAGATCTTCTTCAAACTTCTCCGGCGCTGGAGGCTGCTCTACTTCACGCTTGGACTAGCCATTTCCCGACGGAAGCGCAACGAACCCAATATACGCCTGGAATTGGTCCGATTCTCATGAATCACTCAACCTCGTGCTCGGGTGTCAAGCGGTCCCACCAACAGATCCCAGACACAGGCCGTCAAAGGTTACACCGACGATTACTCGGCGGAACTGACTTCTTAGACCAAGATGCGGCGGAGACCGGCGCGACAAGCGTACTGCGATGGGGAATGTGGGCGTCCATCTTCCTGCACTCGCCATGGATGCCTCATGTTGGACTTCTTTTACCAAATAGAGCCTAGGGATGCCCCGGCCTGGACTCGGGCCTGCAGATGCGGGCCTAAGAGCCTATCCCAAAATCGCATTACTTGCTTCCCCAAACAATGGAATAGCGCGACATGCAAGAGATAGGCCCCTTGGCTAGCTGTTCCTCCATCCGCTTCAAACCTCTCTGGAAATCTTGCTCAGAGATCAGCTGAAGCGAGGAGAACACTTTGCTCCGGTAAGCCGACGCGTCAGTTAGCTCGTACGGAAACTCGACCATCTTATCCTTGATTTCGTGAAACCCACCATCTTACATCAGGCCTGTTATCTGGCTGATCGATGGGTACCTCGTCAGCTCCGCCGCAACTGTCTCTGGGAAGTAAACAGACAACGGCTGACGGTTACGAATTATCCATTCAGAATCGGTCACCGTGCAAACCCTTCCACCTGGCTTCAGTGCCCGGTAAGCTTCTCGGAAGTGTGACAACTTGTCAGTGATGTGATGGATCACGTCCACCGAGAAGACCAGGTCAAACAAGTCCGGTTCGAAGCCAAGCTTCTCGGCCTTCCCTATCCAAAGGCCCAACGACGGAAATTTCTCTTCCGCAATGGATGGTATTCGCTGTGAGGGGTTCAATCCCGTATGACCGGCAGTGGGTCAGCTGGTGGAGTCGGCCTATGTAATTCGCAGTGCCGCAGCCAACCTCAAGAACGCTGGAAGAACCCCCAATCTTCCCGTCGGAGATGTGAGAGACTCGAAGACTCTTGGATGAATCTCTCGATTTTTCGCATATTCGGATGCCATCCTATTGTAATCGATCATGGGACTGACGGCTAGCATCCATTCCTTTTGTATAAAATCAGTGGGCTTGGCTATCAAGTTCAATTTTTGGGATAGGGACTAAGCACTTACGTAAACGTCGGGCACCTGCCTGTCAATGTCCCCGCTGGCGCATACCCCAACCCTATCACTTCCCTTCTTTGTCGCGCCTCTGCTATTCAACTCCGTGCGCATGTAGCGTGATGACCTGACGCGGGCGGTCGCCGGGATTTCCGGGAACATATGTGGACTGAAATTCCTTCTATCTTGGGAACCATTCAATTTCCATGTGAATCTCTAGTTTGTGGTTTTCTTTGGCGTAAAGGAACTTGAAGGTCACGGGCTCGGTAGGTCTGATCTTCAAAGGAGTCTTCCCCGGAAACAGTTCAGACACCTCGAGAACGCCTTCGTGCAAAGAGGCGCCTAGCTTTGTTAGTACTGTTGCCAATTCGTCCTTGCTGACTTGCACTTTATGCCTATCTATCGACTCGTGCACTTCACGGTAGTTCTCCAGCACCTCTGTCATTCTTGTCCAATAAGTCATCGACTGAGTGAGCTCGTCCCTTCCCTTGTCAGTTAAGGCGTAGTGCTTCCTGTCGGGGACCTCCTCCATGAACTCTATCCTACTCGTGACAAGCTTGTTCCCTTCGAGCTTCTCCAAGGCGGGATAGATAGTCCCCGTCTTGGGCTTCCAGAAGCCCGAGAAGCGTTGCTCCAATTCCCTGATTATCTCATATCCGTACATAGGCCTCTCAGCTAGGAGTAGAAGCAGCCACAACGACACGGCCCCTACCTTCATTCCTCTTGGCGATACTCCTGACATACCTGACTTCGATGCTCCCTCGAACCTTTATATAAGTAGATTATCTACCTACGTAGTAGAACTACTATGAAGTGGATAACGAGAGAGAAGGCGAAAGTGGACAGGATCGCATGCCCCTGGGTCATCAAGAGGTTCGTTGACCCCCAGGCCGAGTTCCTGTTCGTCCCCAAGGAGAAGGTGTTGGAGGTAGCGAAGAGCAAGAACGCAACGCCGTTCGACACCCCTGGCGCAGAGCTGATGCACTACGAGGAAAACGGGGAAGAGCGGGTCAGCTTCGACGCCGTCATCAGGAAGTACGGCCTCAAGGACCCCG
>JAFLZE010000040.1 GCA_029785685.1 Nitrososphaerota archaeon
ATCGAGGACTGCAGCCGTGTCACAACCCATCAGTTGATCCGCCACAGGGCCGTTTCCTACGACCAAGAATCGCAGCGTTTCTCCGCCGCCACCAGGGAAGGAGTAGTCACTCCCCTAAGCATCTCTTCCAACGCGGCTGCCTACAAGGCGTACGACGAGGCTCTGAAGTCGGTATACGCGGCATATGAGAAGATGGTGGCGGCGGGGGTGCCCAAAGAAGATGCAAGGTACATCCTTCCCAGCGCCATCAAGACGAAGCTTGTCATGACGCTAAGCGCCCGAAGCCTGATGCACATGATCTGGCAGAGGACCGCCCTCCAGGCCCAGTGGGAGATCAGGGAGCTTGCTACGGCGCTTCATGGCCTCGCCAAGGATGCCACTCCAGAGCTCTGGACCAGGATCTTAGAGAGATAGTTTTGGTCAAAGCCTTCGGCACCGCCGGGGTCAGGGGGGTCTTCAACAGAACTCAGACCCCTGAACAGGTCTACGGCCTGGCCGAAGCCGTCGCCTTCGCCTCGGGGAAGGGAAGGTATGGAGTCGGATGGGACGGCCGCAAGGCCTCTGCTCTGCTTGCCCGGACTGTGATGTCCGCCGTGAACGCCGTGGGGAGCGATGCCAACGTCTTCGGGCTTGTCCCTACCCCGGTGCTAGCCTTCGGCACTAGGACAAGGAGTTGTCTGGCAGGATTCTCTGTAACCGCGTCCCACAACCCGGCAGAGTTCTCCGGGGTGAAGGTGTTCAACCAAGACGGGATGGAGCTCCCGAAGTCTGACGAGGAAAGGATAGAGCGCGTCATGGGCGTCGACGTGATGAAGTCGTCGGGTAACTTCGGGGAGGTCGTCTCCGACGAGGGAATTGTGGACGAGTACGTCGGCGCGCTGGTCTCGCGCTACCCGCGGGCGGAGCGGCCTCTGCGCATCGCGATAGACTGCGCCAGTGGGCCGGGTGGGCTGGTAACCCCTGTAATCCTGAAGGCCTTGGGCCACCAGGTGGTTCCGGTGAACGCCCAGGTCTCCTGGCGTTTCCCTGCAAGGCCCCCAGAACCCACCGCCGCGAACCTTGCTGATTTCGCTGCCATGGTCCCCGCCCTCGGCGTAGATTTCGCCTTCGCTCATGACGGGGATGCGGACCGGCTCGTCATGGTCGACGCGTTTGGGAACGTCGTCCCGGACTCGGTCCTCACTATGCTCGCGCTGCGAGGCCTTGGGCTGAGTTCCGGCACCGCAGTGGTCTCGGAGAACACCTCGAGCGCCGTTGCTGAGGAAGCGGAGAAGTTGGGTCTGAAGGTGCAGAGAAGCAGGGTCGGCAAGACATTCGCTGTCCTGTTAGCAGAAGGGGGGGTATTCGCCGCGGAGCCCAGCAAGGTGGTCGACCCGAAGTGGGGGTTGTGGGAGGACGGGATTAATGCTTCAGCGCTCATCACTTCCCTCCTATCCACAGACCGAGGGGCCCTAGGACGGGTCATGCAGGAAGTCCAGTGGAGGTTCAGGCAGACTAACGTCAAGTTCCAGGTGAAGATGGACGTCCTCGTCCCCCAGGCAAGGGAGTCGTTCAAGCGACTCAGGGTGGCAGAGGAGAGGCGCCTCGACGGGTTGAAGCTTGTGCTGGCGGACGGGTCCTGGGTGATGTTCAGGCCATCCGGCACCGAACCGATGACCCGGCTCTACTGCGAGTCGCGGGACGCCCAAGTGCTCGACACCCTCGTCCAGTTGGGGACCCAGTGCATAGAAGCCTCTAATATGTCATAGGAACTTCGGCGCACCCGATGCCAGATTCGAGGGCCATAGCGCGCGTGCTGTCGTCGGGGTATCTGCTCGACGCCAAGGCCTTCGAGATGATCAGTTCGCTCCCTCCCGGCACCGACGAGGGCCTGGTGGACAGGCTCCTCGCGCAGAAATCGGGAGCCTCTGGCGAGGCGAAGCTCATCACGGTAGGCGACGTCTCCAAGCTGATGCCCAAAGAAACCCAACGCGCTTCGGAGATTGTCACAACGCAGGAGCCTGCTGAAGTCGAGGTCCTCTCTGACCCCACCCCAGCCATCGCCCCGACTGAGGGGGCCGAGGGTTTTGGGAGTTTGTTCCACGACCGGTATCAGAGGCTGTTTTCAATCGTCCGAGAAAGGCTCGATACCAAGAACAGCGGCCCCGTGTCGTCTACCAAGAACCTCGCGCCGGGGAAGAAGGTCCGAGTTGCAGGGCTTCTGGCCGATCGTTCCAGTCGGTATGGCGTCGTCGAGCTCAGGGTGGACGACCCGACTGGCTCCGTCAAGATTGTCTGTCAGGACGGGCTGGTCGAGAGAGCGGCGCTCGAAGCCCCCCTAGACAGCATGGTCGTCGTCGAGGTCTCGCGAGGGAAGTCGGGGGGCCTGTTCACTGACTCGGTGGTCCTTCCTGACCTGCCCGGGCGCAGGGTGGTCTCTTCCACCCACCGAGCCTACGCCGTCCTTCTCTCCGATCTGCATGTCGGGAGCAGGATGTTTCTGGCGGATGACTTCCGTAGGTTCCTGATGTGGTTGAACGGAAACCTAGGGGACAAGGATTTGGTTGGCCGTGTGAAGTATGTCGTAATCGCTGGTGACCTGGTCGACGGTGTTGGGGTCTACCCTGGACAGGAGTTCCAGCTCGCAGAAAGGGATCCCAAGAAGCAGTATGCTATGGCGGCCGACCTCCTCAGACAGGTCCCAGGACACATCCAGATCGTCGTGTCCCCAGGGAACCACGACGCCGTCAGGCAGGCGCTACCGCAGCCGGCAGTTCCTGTCGACATGGCGGAATCGCTCTACGCGATGGACAACGTCCGGTGGGTGGGGGACCCGTCATATGTCAAGTTGCACGGCACAACTTTCCTGGTATACCACGGAAAGAGCCTAGATGACGTGATAGCGACTACCCCCAACCTTGCTTATGACAGGCCCACCGACGCGATGAAGCTTCTGCTCAAGGCCCGGCACCTCGCCCCGACCTACGGGAAGCGCACCGCGCTCTCTCCTGAACTCAGAGACTACCTCGTGGTGGACCAGGTCCCCGACGTCTTCCATGTGGGGCACGTCCACACATATGGCGAGATGATGTACCGGGGGACCCTTCTTGTCAATTCCGGTACCTGGCAGGCGCAGACGAACTTTCAGTCCAACATGGGCCTCGAACCCACCCCGAGCGTCGTCCCTGTCGTCGACCTGTCGAACCTCCAAGTAACGAGGCGGAGCTTCGGAGCCGCAGGCTTCGCTTCCTAGGGGAGCTCGAAAGCGGGGTCTTCAGAAAGGGCTTTCGCGAGTGCCTCCCTTCCTATGAGGAGCTGGATCTTCTTGGTCCTGCCGCGCCTCCCTTTGCTTACTACGGACGCTTCAACCAGCCCCAGCAGGTCCAGGTCTCCGAGTATCCCACTCACCCTCCTCTGGGTGAGAGTTTCTACGCCAAGCTTCTTGCACAGGTTGCTGTACGCCAGATAGAGCTCCCCGGTGTTGGTCCCTCCATCGAATCTTGAAACCGCGTAGAGGATGGCCTTGTTCTGGACGGGGAGCGAGCGTATCGCCTCGTCCACCCTGTCCACTTCCATCTTGGACGACGCCTGCCTGATGCACGAGTCGTCAATCCCCTTCCGCCCCTCCCGCTCGGCCACCTCTCCGGCTATCCTTAGTAGATCGATGGCCCGCCTTGCGTCGCCGTGCTCTGACCCCGCCATGGCGGCGCAGAGGTTGATGGCACCATCCGACGCCGCCGAGGGCTTGAAGGCCACCCTTGCCCTCTCCTTGAGAATCTCCCTGAGCTCCTCGACAGTATATGGCGGAAAGACGAGTTCCTCTTCGCTTAGGCTGCTGAGGACTCGTGGGTCTAGCCCTTCCTTGAACTTCAGGTCGTTAGAGATGCCTACGAGTGAAAGGAAGCCCGGGTTCATGCGCTCACTCGACCTAGTGAACTCATAGAGGACGCCGTCCCCGAACTCCCTGACGAGGTAGTCAATCTCGTCGAGGACCAAGACGGCGTGAATCCCCTTCCTCTTGATCTGTCTTGAGATTCTTTCGACCACTTCTCCCGTTGACAGGCCGGTGAATGGTATTTGTTCGTCCTTGGGAAGATCCAGCGACCTCGCGAACTCTGCCAAGGTCCGGTATTCTGTGCTCTCGGTCCTGGCATTGACGTAGGCGACGACGAGGTTACCCCTGTCCGCGGTGTCCTTCAGTGTCTTGAGCACCTTCCTCGCGACTACCGTCTTCCCCGTCCCGGTCTTACCATACAGCAAGAGGTTGGACGGCTTCGAGCCCAGCAGTATCGGAGAAATGATCTCGGCAATTTCCTTGGACTGCCCCTCCCTGTAAGGGAGGCTGTCCGGGAGGAAGTTCTGGTTCAGAGAATCGCGGTCGACAAAGATGCTCCTCCCCTCTTTGGCTCTCCGGAAGATTTCTTTGACGCCGTCGGACAAGAAGAAACAGTGGAAACACTGGTCTAGATAGGTGTTTGCGCGGGGATCTGCCCAGGCCCTGTTTTCATAGAAACTGTTTTTGGAGGTTCGAGGGGAACCGCGAGGGCTGGTCCCGGCGGGCCGTCTTCCCTATTTTTGCATTGAAGAAACGGCGGCTTTCTGCAGGACGTTGGCCATTTGTTTAGGATTAAATTTCCATTTGCCGCCCTGATACATGTTGTAGGGTATGGTGAACAGAAAGGACTCCGTCGGCTTGACGAAGCCTACTTCGAGCTTCGCTGCTAGGTGAGGGACGGCATCATTGATGTACGTAGACATCGATATGATGTCAGTCAGTGGGACGTACAGGAACGCGAGATAGGTTCCGTCTTCCAGGAGGTCCTCCGACCAGAGGAATGGTATCTTGCTGACCGCGGCTTGTGCCGCGAGCAGCTCTGGTTTTGTGAGCCCGCGGAAGGCCAGTCGGGTTGTTGCTGTCGAGTGGATGAGTCTCTTCGAGATGTCTTGGGCCCATCTTATCCTGTATGCCGGGACGAGCTTCCATTTCTGGACGTGGGTCCTGTAGTGGTATTCGAGTGTCTTCTGGTGAATCTTGAGCTTCCTCGCTATGTCTGTAAGGTGCTGGAGCGAGTCCTTCTGGAGCTCTTTGATTATTACGAGGTCGTAATCGTCAAAGTCCTGGCGCGCAGCCCTGGGAGCGGGTGGGAGTGGGTTGGGCGCTGAATTCGGCACCTTACTCCACTCGATTTCCCATCGCCCCGACCTGAAGCTGAAAAAATCCGGGTCCATGGGTTTGTGTCTGCTGACCAAGGCCCTGTCAAGGGCGAAGTCATCCAGGACGCCCCGGGCCTTGAGTTCCGACAGGAACTCCCTGTACTGTTCGGTTATCCCGTTGGGGAGCGCGAAGAGCGCCACGAAGTTTCCCTGCGGGATGATTTTGGCGTAGTAGACGAGGTAACCCACTTGGTTGAGGGCGTCGAGCATCTGCACTGCCGTCGGGGCGTACGCCTTTGTGAAAGCCAGGTCAGCCCAATGTAAGCTCAGGCCCAGTTTGCCATAGTCGACCTCGGCGTGGAACTTGAACCCGAGCCGGCTGAACCGCTTTTTGATTTTGTACCTGATCGTCTCTTGGTGCGCGCCCGTCATGCGGGAAATCTGGGCCACGTTCCTTGGCCCTGCTTTGCTTATCGCGTTGATTATTCTGCCTTCCAAGTCGGGAGCTTCGTCCTTGATCTCCTGGATGGATTTCGTGTGTGACAAATTCGTATTTCGACCAACAAAATGAGTAATTAAGCGTGGATTGTTTTCGCGCTTGGTAACGGGTGTTATCTCTCGGCGACCTGCGCCGGTTTAAGGTACACCCTTCGGTAGACCCAGGAGTTACCAAACCTCTCCCTCCTGATGTACTGTTTGTCCGCCAGTCGTGCCAAATAGGTCGAGATGGTGCTGAGTTTGACGGGTTGGCTGTATTTCTCCTCGAATTCTCTCGCCACGTCCGATGACGAAAAGTCTCCTGCCGCGAACGCGGTCTCTAGCAGTGTCTGTACCTTGCCGAAGAAGGTCCCCTCGTCCGGCGGGCGGTGCGAGTGCTCCACTGGGACGTCCATGACTTCGAGCATGTCCATGGCCTTCATCAGCTTCTCCCGGGAGACCGTGCCTTCGAGGGCCAGTGTGTATTTCGTCCCTTCGTCGTCTTGAAGCTCGATCTTGATCTTCCTGTGCAAGTTTCGACCCGGCCGGTGCCCTTGGCCCCGATTTATCGGTGTCTGGTGTGAACTTGTGAACCTGCCTGTCGATTAGTTTGACTGCGCGTTGATAGGGCCCGGGGTGTTCACTGGTGTTCACTGAAGACCGATTTCGTGGAGGCGTGGACAAGCTCCAATGGAAACAATGGGGTCAGAACAGGCTCTTTCGTGGGTTTAGAGGCTGGACAGGCTCCAGTGGAAACACAGGGGTGTCACTCGGGTAGTGGGTAGCAGACCGTTCACGCGAGTTCACGGCCGAACCCCCACCCCACCATTTCCACTGGAGTCATTCCTCCGAACGGATCGGCCCAACAAAAGCCGTCCGTCAACCAAACGCGTCGGAGTCTAGACCCCAAGGCATATCCAGTCAGGCAGCGAACCGAGAACGGGCTCTTTTTACTGACGTAAAGCTACTTTCTTCTTTAGGGCTCTTGGATTGGAAACAAGCGAAAGCTAGGGGAGGGGGGCGTCAACAGGGCTTTTGCGCGAGGCCGACGCAAGGCTTATATCGAAACGAACGTCGTTGAACGACTCGAGCATCGATGGAAACCGTGAAGGTGTCGAGCAAGTATCAGGTAGTCATCCCTGAGAAGATACGCCAGGAAGCGGGCATCAAGCCGGGGGACCGGATGGTAGCGATCACCAAACACGGCATACTCCAATACGTCCCAATGCGTCCCCTGTCGAAGACAAAGGGGATGGTCCCCGGGCTGGACACCGCCGGGCTCCGGGACGAGACAGACCACGTTTGATAAGCGTCGACAGCTTCGGCTGGATAGAACGGTTCACCGACGGACCCAAGGCCCTGGAGTACAACACGATCGTCGAAGGGACCAAGCCGGCCGACATCATCACTTCGGTGGTCGTACTCTACGAGGTTTACAGGAAGGTGAAGAAGGCCAAGGGGGAGGAAGCGGCCCTAGAAGCCGTGGCGGCACTGAGCCAGACGACCGTGGTCCCAGTCGACCAAACACTTTCCCTCGAGGCCGCAGATTACAGCCTCGAGCACGGTTTGCACTTCGCCGACGCACTGATCTATGCGACCGCCCAACAGGCATCCGCCGAGCTCTATACCAGCGACACGCATTTGGCAGGACTTCAGGGCGTCACCGTGGTCTAGGGCGCAGGAAGGCGCCGCTGACCCTCTTCCGTCAGCTGGTAGACGAAGGGCTTCGCCGAAGAGTTCCGTCGGACAAGACCCTTCTCGAAGAGTTCTTTCATGATCCTCGCAGTGTGCTCCCTGGACTTGCCCAGGGCGTCGGTGAGCTGACGCGTGTTCTTCGGAGATTCCTTCAGGAGCCCCAGGGCCGCCATCTGGGTTTCATCCAAGGCCGAATCAGCAGCAGAGCCAACCTTGGTTGCCTGTGATGACTGTGACTCTTGTGACCCTTGTTGTTGCGAAGGGGGCTGGCTGTGACCCGCGGCCAACTCCGTTCCGGCTGGAGGTGATACCGGCGGCTCCGAGGTTGTGGCGGAAGAGACGGCGGGGACAGCAACGGTCGAGGTAGCCAGTACCCGCGACTGGACAACCTCAAACCTCCCCATCATATCTAATATCCGCTCGTCTTGTTTCTTGAGACGCTGCTCTAGGGAGGACCATAGGTCTCGGCCGAGGTCCGTCGAAGCGTTGATCCTCTTTGAGACCTCTCTGTACTTCGCTAGGAGAGCCGTCGAAAGCGCGACGAAGAAGAACGACGCCGCCAGAAGGGCAAGGGACGTGACGTCGACCAATTGTGACTTTGTGACATTTTTGCGTGATTTAAGCGTGACGATTGAAGGCGCAACACCCACCACTGCCGAGCCTGGTAAATCATCTCATGGCTTGGCTTACGATGCAACACGCCACCCAGAACGCGTCACACAACGATTTTCCCTATCAAAACCTGCAAGACACCGACAACCCTCGCCGAATCGTCTTCCGGCAGGTCTCTGATGCTCCCTCCCGCGACTTCCAGCAACCGTCGGACGTCTTCCGCCTTGACCACTCCGAGCCAGAGCCCGATCAAGAGGGTTACAATCGACTCGCGGACGTTCTCGCGGGCTTGTTGGACCGTCCTGAAGTAAGATCCTATGGTGACTGGCTTGGAGGTGCCACCAGCGGCGGCTTCTCGGTATCTCACTTCACCAAGCGCCACGCGGACATAGCTTCGAAGCACTTCCAACTGTCTGCGGGTCAGAGTTGACTGATCCACCAACCTTTCAGGCAGGCTCATGGCTGCCATCGTCCGCTTCTTTTGTATTAAGGCTTCGCAGCACCTATTTTACAAGAATCATCATAACAACGACTATTATATATACAAAACATAGGTTATTGCTATGCCAGCACGAGAATTTGCAGGTTGGTCTTCAAGAGCATGAGACGCTACCTTATCTACTTCAGTTGACAGACGAGCGGGCGAGAGAGGATGGGCAGGAGACGCAAGAAGACCCTACGAGTGGTCCATAAGACATTGCCGTCTGTCTTTGCGTGCCCTCGATGCGGTCTGATTTCGATTCGTATCACATCCGAGCAGGATCCGGCGTCACAGGATTTCGTGTTCCGCGTCACATGCGGTAACCCCAACTGTCCGCTACACGCAGGCCGGGAACTGAGATACTCAACAAAGAGGGCCGACATAGACGTCTACAACAC
>JAFLZE010000041.1 GCA_029785685.1 Nitrososphaerota archaeon
CTCGACAGCCCCCAAAGAGAACCTGGCGGGAAGACGATCCTGGAGGCGTTCGCTCGCGTCGAGGTCGCCGGCAAGGTACTGGTCGACGCTGACCTTTCCCTAAAGGAGCCTCAGGTGCTGGCTATCATGGGGAGGAATGGGGCGGGGAAGTCCACCTTTCTCAAGACGGTGATGAACTTCTTGGACAGCGAGCTTACTGCGAAGTCGAAGCTCATCGTCAACGGAGTCGACCTGAGCAAGGCGTCGATCCAGGAAAGAGGGAAGCACATCGCCTACGTGCCCCAGAGCTTCGACCTTATGCTGATCAACAAGTCCGTAGAAGAGGAGGTGTCCTACTCTCTGAGGAAGCGCGGGGTGAAGGACTACAAGAGCATTACCGAAGAGTTCCTCAAACTGTTCGGGCTCCAGGAGCTCCGGCGGCGAGACCCGCTCATGCTCAGCGTCGGGCAGAGGAGGAGGGTGGCCATGGCTTCGGCTCTCTCCTCTGGAGTCAAAATCGTTATGATGGACGAACCCACGTCAGGGCAGGACTTCTACCACAAGGAGATCATCGCCAACGAAATCAAGATGTTGAAGAAGCTCGGTTACTCGTTCATCATCGTCACTCACGATGCCAAATTCGTGTACAGGTATGCTGACCAGATGCTGGTCCTCGACGGCGGAAAGAAGGTGCTCGAAGGCACCCCCGAGCAGGTCTTCGCGTCGTCGCAGAAGTATTCTGTCATCCCCCCTACGGAGTACTATCTGAGGAATCCGAACGTTCCGATACCCGAGCTCGGGATGCTGGGGGTCTGAGGCTGGCGCTCCTCGACGCCATCTGGGTCAACGTCGGGAGCTGGTTCCTTTTCATATTCGGCCTGGTGACCCCGCTTTACCTCATCTTCGGGTACATAGGCCTCACTGGGTTTAGGGACATCTCCCGGTATGAGGAACACAACTCATTCTACTATCGGCTCAACCCGCTGACGAAGATCGTCTTCACCATCACTCTCACGTTTGTGGTTGCGGTCACCGCGTGGTCCATAGATCTGGCAATCGGACTGATAGTGCTCTCCACCTACGTGACCCTGAAGAGAGGCCTTAGGAGAATCGCCCTTGGAGGCGCCCTCGTATTTGCTTCGGTGGTCGGGCTAGCTTGGTACTACGCCGCACAGACGCCCTACGGACTGCTGATGTACGCGTTCTACCACATCTGCGTGACATCGGTCGCCGCGACGCCCCAGCCCCCAAGCGCTGCGTGGGCTGCGCTGTTCACTCCAGTCTGGCAATGGGCATCTTACTTTACCATCCTCGGTTACCAGCCGGTGCTGACCACCCAAGGACTCCTGTACGGCATGCAGGTGTCAACCAGGGCCGCAGCGGTGCTCATCTCTTCCCTGATTCTCGTCATGACGAGCACACCCTCGGCTATCCTCCGCACGCTGGGGAAGCTCAGGCTCCCCGTGGTACTGATCTTCGCGCTCGTCGTAGGAATGAGGACCGTCCCGAGGATTTTCGACACCCTCGACACTGCGGTGAAAGTCCAGTTCATGAGGGGTTACGGGGCGAACTCGAACAAGGTCACCAGGGTCTTCTACCTGTTCGGCGGCGTTCTCACGAGCATCGTGCCCGCGATGACGTTCCTGTTCCGGGGTGCGAGGAACACCGCGATCTCTGCCGACACGAGGGCGTTCAGGGCGTACAAGAAACGGACCTTCCTGAGGCCCTCCACGTTCTCCAAAGGCGATTACCTCTTCTTCGCACTGATCGTCGGGCTCGCTGCACTGGCTATCTTTGCCAACCTTTACGGGTTCGGCAGGGCCATCCCATATTCCGCAGTCGGGTCGAGCTGCGGCGCCACCTCCACCGCTTAGTAGAAGAATGTCGTGACCAGGAAGGCTCCGGCCAGAGCCAGCACCGCGACGTCCGCGACGCCGAACGGGGGTTTCGTCATGTAGGTGCGATTCTTGTGGGCGCCGAAAGCCCTTGTACCTGTAGAGATGGCCATGTTCCTGGCGCCCCTGAGGAGGTAGATCAGGGCAGGAATGAGCGCAAAGATAGCTGCTGCCAACACGTAGAGGGGCCCAAGCGTCCTGCTCCCGCGGGTCCCGAACCCCCGCATCAGCTGCACCTTTACGATCCCGTTGATCGCCTCGAGCAGCAGTGGAACGGACCTCATGCCCACGACAATTGAGAATGTGACGGGGTTTGGGATCCCGACTTTTCTCAGAGCGCGCATCACGGATGATGGCGTGCTCGTCATCACGAGGATAAGGGCGAGGAGGAAGACCCCTGAAACGGCGATGTCGGAAGCGACTACCCGGGCAAGATCCCTGTAAAGGAAGGCTGTGTCCACGGGCGCACCTGCCGCATAGGCCCCCAGCACATAGAACGCTCGGTCTGATGCCGAGCCCCATACAGTCCCCCAGACCACGGCGACCGTGAACATCGCCCCGAGCCTGAACTTCTCGGTACCATGGAGCAGGGTCGCGTAAGATGCGAGTATCACGCCGGTCGCCAGAAGCCCGAGGTAGATCCCTGCGACTGACGAAGAAACAGCGACCATGAAAAGTGCCGCGAGCTTGGTCGCGGGGTTGAGCCGATAGTAAAGGGAGTCGTGAGTTTCATACCTGGTGATCTTCCTCAACCCGTCGAGGCCTATCAGGCCAAAGACGATGTAGACGGGCACCGCGGCTCCGACGAAGAAGATGGCCCACTCCGTCAGGCCCGCGGCTACCGGGGTGATGGCCAAGGAGTCGGCCACAGCGGTTCCCTGACTTAAGCGAGCGCGGCGGATCTGCTGTCAGGGCGATGCATCCAGCCCAACCTTGGCATCTATCGGCAGAATTAATATGAGGCCGCCCCAGGGTTTCTCCATGCTCAGAATAGGCAGCAGGGTCCCAAACTTCGCACTCTATGACACGAATCTCGAGCTGAAGAAGACGAAAGACTTCTTGTCCAAAGGGAAGAAGACGATCTTCGCTTTCTATCCGGGCGCGTTCACCGGTGTATGCACCAAGGAGATGTGCGCATTCAGAGACATGCATGACGAGCTTCAGAGGCTGGATGCCATCGTCGTGGGCATTTCCGTCGACCCGCCCTTCGCCAACAAGGCGTTCGCAGAGAAGCACGAACTCACATTCTCTCTGCTGAGCGATTTCAAAAGAGAGGTGATCAAGAAATACGGCGTGGTGTGGAAAGATCTCGGCGGGATGAAGGGCTACGACGGGGCGAACAGGGCCATCTTCGTCGCTGACGGATCCGGAAAGCTCGTCTACAAGTGGGTGGGCGAGAACCCGGGGAAGTACCCCGATTTCGAAGCAATCAAGAAAGCGCTCTAGCCGGAGAGAACGACTTAAGACATAAAGGCGGTCGAGCAGCCTCCCGCACTTCGTGGCCCTGGTGGTGCAGCTTGGTTAGCATAGGAGGCTGTGGACCTCTCGATCGTGGGTTCAAATCCCACCCAGGGCCCCTTGTCGCCTAGGCGATATCCGCGAACCTGAAGCCCACCGACTCGAGGATATCTTCGTGAGACCTCGCCATATCAGATTTCTTCATGTGGGTCACGTCGATGAAGGAAAGCTCTTTCCAAGCCGCCGCCCTCGGAAGCTCTCCCCTGGGTAGATCGCCACGAAAGATGAACTCCAGGTCCCAGTGGCTTGGAAGATCCAGGAACCTCTTGGGGGCATAGACTTCGGACACGACCCTGGGCTCTGAGAGCGCGATGTCCTTGAGCCCGAGCTGCTCGTCCAGGATACGTCTGGCCGCGTCACGCGGAGACTCCTTCAGAACGAGATGGCAGGAAGGAATCATCCATCCCTTGGAGTGCACCGCGACTCTTTCTGAATCGAGCCCGCCGATGTGGTCCCAGTTGGCTCTGGTGTCTAAGTGTCCGAGGAGGACGTGGCTGGGGTTGCCAGTCTCCGTGAGCACCACGAATGCGGAGAGGCACATTCCACCCTCTGGCACCACGTGAGTAGTGAGTGGGCCTGTCGTGTCTCCTGCGTTGAAACGGGCGAATCGTCTGTTGGTGGTCATCCCACTCCAATTCGAACGGCTGGAGATTAACCTTCTCCGTCCGGAATCGAAGCTTGTGCTGGGTGTTTACCGCGTCTCGGCCATCTCTGCGGATTCGGGGCGCGACCAGGCAGCTGAGGAGGATGGTTTCCTTAAAGTGGTTGACGTCAGGGAAAGTATGCAGTGGAAATCTTTTGCGGCTTGCTTCTAGGTCCCCTTGTAGCAGAAGTACGGGTACCCGCCGTTGACCATCCCTACTGCCATGTCTACTATCTTTTCCGAGACCTCTTTCCACCTGCTGTCCCAGTCGATGCCGTCGACCACCAACTCCTTCTCATCCCCTCCCGCCCTAGCAGGAATCTGCTTCCAGAGAGCCCGCCCGTGGAACGGCTTCACTATTCGAACGTGCCACTTGTCGCATGATGTCTTCCTCCCCTCAGACCTGAAGTAATGGCAGGAGTTGCAGTAGTTGGAAAGCCAGATTATCTCCTTCGTCGGTTTGACCAGCTTCCCTATCTCTTCGAGGAGGCGCTCCGATTCCTTGCGAATCATGTCTGCGAGCTCCTTCTGTCCCTGTTCCGTGTTGGTGTAGTACTCGGGATCCCTGGATAGAGCCAGCCACCAGCTGGCGTACTCCTCCCTTTCGTCGCTCAATGAGTTCGAATGGGGCTATGGCGTTAATAAAACCGAACGGCTGCTATCTCGGTCTGAGAACGAATAAATACAGAAACACGCCGAAAGTCCTCGGTCTGGCACGCAGCGTGCTACGACGGGCGATCTGGACTGGTCCTCAAGACCGGGATGATGACCCTATTGCTGTGTGCCGACTATCGTTTTGACCGCTGCCTGTGACGTCATGACCGTAGCGCCTGCCCTTTTCATCTCCTCGATTGCCGCCGACGAGTCACCAGGATGAATCTCAAGTCCTTTGATGCAGTCGGACAATACGGCTACTCGGAAACCCTCCTTCAGCGCGTCCTCAGCGGTAGTCCTCACACAGTACTCGACGGCGAGTCCCCCCAAGTACACGGTCTTCACTCCGAGTTTCTTGAGCCGCGTTGCGAGGTCAGTCCCCTGGAACCCCGAGTAGGCTTCCGCGTCCTGTCTGTCCCCCTTGCTGATCACGGCCGAACCGCGAAGCAGGACTAGGGATGGATGGAACGCGGCGCCGGTCGTCCCCTGCACGCAGTGTGTCGGCCATATCCCTCCGTACGCCATGAACGAGCAATGGTTCGGCGGGTGCCAGTCCCTAGTGAAGAAGATGGGCAGTCCCGCGCGACCGAAGGCTGATGTCGCCCTATTCAGGCTCGGGATGACCGAGTCTCCATCGGGGACCGGTAGCGCGCCCCCCGGGCAGAAGTCGTTTTGCACGTCCACCACCAACAGCGCGGCCTTGGGCATGGCTCACCCCCATGAAATCTTCGGCTGAGCTGCGCCAATCTCCTTGAGTTGCCTTCGCACCCTTGATCTTATCGAGTCCAGCCCTTCGTATTTCCTGACGATCCGCCCCGCTTCTAGCAAGGGTTTGAGCAAGGCTTCGCCTGACGATTCCTTCCTCTGCAATGTGACGAAGTCGTTGAACCCTCTCCTGCGATAAACCTGCTTCCTACCGCCGAGGCCACCACGCTTCGCCCTGAACTCCATCCCGCCCCGGCCGCTCACTTCGACGATCTTGGCGCTGATATCGATCACAGGAGGGTAGGCGACGGCTGTCCCCACCCCGAAACCATCCACGAGGTCGCAGAGGCCGGTCACCGCGTCTTCGTCGAGCCTTCCCGAGGCGATGATTTTGACGTCCTTGCCGCCGCGTATGTTCAGCTCCCAGCGGACCTCCTCGACTATCTGTCTGAAGTTTCCCCGGCGCGAGGCTGGGGTATCGAGGCGAATCCCCCAGAGTTTCTTCCCCAGAGCCTCGAGTGCTCTGACCGCCTCCGTCTTCTCGTCCCAGAAGGTGTCGACGAGTGCGATCCGGGCCGCGTCCTTCGGCGCTTCTTTGTCGAACAGCTTCCATGCCTTCTCCGGGTCTCCGATTATCTGGACCAGCGCGTGCGGCATGGTCCCCGCAGGAGCGATCTGCAGGAGCTTCGCCCCCAGCACGTTGGAGACACCATCGAATCCTGCTAAATAGCATGCCCGCTCAACAAGCGCAGAGAGTGCAGGGTGAACCCGCCGGGTCCCGAAGCTGAATAACGTCTTGGGTCCCGCGGCCTGCCGGAACCTTGCGGCCCTGGTCGAGATGCTCGTCGACGAGCCCAGAAGCCCAAGGATCGCCGTCTCGTACAATAGGAAGTCCAGGTAGCGCCCCTCGATGGTGAGGAGCGGTTCATAGATGGCGGTCGTCCTGTCAGCCAGGAAAACCGCTCCTTCGTCCATTGCCGAGACGCTGACCTGCTTGCCTTCCAACAGCTTTGCCACTTCGTACACGCCTGTGAGGAGTCCCCAGTTCTGTGGATACGGCATGTCACGTACATAGACCTCCATCACTACCCGCGGGTTGTACCCCCCCTTGCGAAGGACTTCCTCGGTGTGTCGGAAGTAGATGTCCGTCGTGCTTCCGTCCTTGATTTCGGCCTCGTTCGCCAGCCAAAATCTCCGGTCATCCAAGTCGAAGCCAGCCATCGAGCCGTTCTTGTAGCCGGGGCTTGAAAAGGTATTTCTGACCCTCAGGGGGGCAATCTTCTGGTTGTCCCGAACAGAGATCGACATACTTGTCGCGAGGGAGAGGATCGTCAGCTTCATCAGCGACCGGGCTGATCAGGCACGCGTCGATGGCGCGGTACTGGGGCTGAGCGGGGGCATCGACTCGGCCGTGACAGCCTATCTCACAGTGGAGGCGCTGGGGAGCAGGCGCGTGACCTGTCTAATCATGCCCGACAAGCGCGTTACGCCCGAAGGGGATGTTGCGGATGCGCTGTCCATAGCCGAAGAGCTCTGCACGGAGACGAAGGTCATCGATATCGCCCCTATCCACAGGGCGTTCCTGAGAGGGCTGCAACAGGACAGGCTGGCCGAGGGGAACTTGAGGGCGAGGATCAGGATGTCTCTGCTCTATTACTACGCCAACCTGTCGAACAAGATTGTCGTCGGAACGGGAGACAAATCCGAGGCGCTTGTGGGGTACTTCACCAAGTATGGGGACGGCGGCGTAGACATCCTTCCAATCGGAGACCTGTACAAGACCGAAGTGAGGAAAATGGGCGAGGTTCTCGGCATCAGTAGGCGGGTCATCTCGAAGCGGAGTAGCCCGAGGCTTTGGCCGGGTCAGACAGCCGAGGGGGAGCTCGGGATGAGCTACAACGTCATCGATGGTGTCCTGAGGCTACACTTCGACCAGAAGAAGGGAGTCAGAGAAACGGCGGCCAAACTAGGTATGAAATCGGAAGTGGTGAAAGCTTTGGTGGACCGTTACGAGCGGACGTCGCACAAGCGACTGGCTCCTGAAGTCTGCAGGGTCCGCTAACTCTTATACGAGCTGCAAGACGAGGCCGAAAGCGAGGGCCGGTAGTTCAGCGGTACGAACGCCCGCCTCGCACGCGGGAGGTCGGGGGTTCAATTCCCCCCCGGTCCATCTTTGTCCTAGTAACTCGCACCCCTAAGTTCCCTGAAGATAGGAAACAGGACAACCGTCGCTATCATCACCGCAGCACCGGACGCCACTATCACAGACCCGATGGAGAAATATTCCGCAAGCACCCCGGCCAGGACTGATGCCACAGGCTGAGCCGCAGTAAGTGACGCGCCAAGAACGGCGCCTGCTCTGCCCAGCATCTCGTTCGGGACCTTGGTCTGGACCAGCGAGTTGATGGGTACGTTGACGACCGCGAGGGTCACTCCCATCCCTGTGAATACTACGAGCGCCGGAGCGAAGGAGGTAACGAACCCCGCCAGGGCGAAGAGGGCTCCCAGCACCAATACCCCGGCGAAGAGCAGCTTTCCCACATATCCCCTGAAGTTCACCTTCCCGACGAGCACCGAACCGATGATCACCCCTAGCGCGAATCCCGCTGACAGGAAACCGTAGGTGGACGCGTTGCCATGGACCCAGAATCTTGCGTAGGGCGCCAGTAGGGCAACCAGCCCACTGGTGAAGAAGTTGACTATGAAGCCGAACAGGATCAGCTGACGGAAGATGCTGCTCTTCCTGACGAAGCCCAGCCCCTCACGAAAGTCTCCGGTGAAGCTCTTCTTCTCCACGGGAACGGAATCGGGCGGGTTGGGAACCCCGTGCGCTTTGGCGATGAAGAGCATCAGAGCCGCTGCCGCGAAGAATGTGACCCCATCATAGGAGATCGGCACAACGGCACCGAGCGCCAAGACGATGACGCCGCCTAGCACGTAGCCCAGAAGCTGGTTGAAGGACTGGGTCAGAGAGAAGAGGCCGTTGGCAGCTCCGAGCTGCTCTTTGCTCACCAGACGCGGTATCATCGCGCCGCTGGCGGCTCGGTAGAACTGAGCACCGGAGTAGAGGAGCAGGACGAGCACGATCAGGAGGGAGAAGCTCAGCGAACTGGACGCATAGAGCAGGGAGACAGCAAGGGTGACGAGACCCTGGAAGACGTTACTGACGACCATCACCGTCCTTCTGTTAACCCGCCGGGTCCCGAAGCTGAATAACGTCTTGGGTCCCGCGGCCTGCCGGAACCTTGCGGCCCTGGTCGAGATGC
>JAFLZE010000042.1 GCA_029785685.1 Nitrososphaerota archaeon
GTACACCCTCTCGTTGAACCTACGCTTCATCTCCTTCCTGTAGAGCCCCTCGGTCCTCCAGAGAGGCACGCCCTGAGGGTCAAGCGCGACGTCCTCTCGGGGATGAGGAGGCAGCTGGAGAGATGAGGACCAGGACGAGGAGGTTCCTCAAGCTCACCATCGGCGCCGAGCTCAGGCGCCAGCTCGTCACCTCGGTCAAAGTACGTCGGGGTCCTCGCAACGACACCATCGACTTCCCTCCTGTGGTTAGGAAGGCGCACTCGGTGAGGCCCATCGGCGTGGGCATAGGCGACAAGGGGTACGACTCGGAGAGGAACCATCGCCTCCTGAGAGAGGAGCTGCACGCCATGTCGGTGATCCCTTCGCGCATGGAGGGGGTGCCTCTCTGGAGGACCGAGGGGCTCTACAGGAAGGAGATGAAGAGGCGCTTCTCAGAGAGGGTGTACCGCCAGAGGGCCAAGGACGAGACCATCTTCTCCGTGGTGAAGAGGACCATGGGGGACGAGATGAGGTCCGTCAGGGCGAAGGGGGTGAACAACGAGATCAGGGTCAGGATGATAGCCTACAACGCCATGAGGGTCGCGTCGTCTCTTGTCAGAGGGTTTCTACAGAGCCCCTCTTCCCCCCGACAGGCATCCCGGCATCGTCGAAGTTTGCCCCCTTCGACCTGCTGACGATCTTCCTGACCTTCTCCTGGAATCCCTCGAGCCCCTCGGCCACCTTCTCGAGGGCGTGCTCTATGGTCGCAGGGGAGGGGCGCAGGCCGTACGTCGACTCGAGAGCGTAAGGTATCTACGTCAGGGGGAGCCTCGCCACGGACCAGAGCGTAGACATCGCGGAGAGCGGATTCTTCCCGAACATGACGCCGCCGTCCCTCGTCTCCTCCACGGACGAGGGGAACCCCTTCCCACGGAGTCTGGGGCGAGATCGTCTGCCCCGCATCCCGGGCGTCTGTAGGTATTGACGGCGTGCTCCCTCACCGTGTAGGGGAGGGGCTCAGGAACGTCCACCACTGTCCTCCTCTCCGTCGATACGACCGAGAGATGGGTCGAGCCGCACCTCGGGCACCTCTCCATCGTGTGGTGGACGACCCGACCGGTCGACTTGAAGACCTGTGTGACGCCTTGATGACCTTCCTTCCTTCCCGGCTTCCTGGGCGCGGGACCGCCCTCCTCCTCGCTCCGCCTGTTCCTCCTCATCTCCCTGTACAGGAGAGAGTTCTTCGAGGGAGGCGAGTTGGAGTTCTCGTACACAGAGAGCCGCCGCTTCAGCTCGGCTACCTCTCGACCGAGCTCTTCGATCTTGTCGCTGAGCTCTCGAAGATGGTTTGGCGACACGCCGCACATAGGACATGGGCGCTCTTCTTTTTGAGGTGCTGCCAAGTCGATGCTGCGAGCTGCTGGAGTTAAGGACCCAACCAAACGTTCCTAGAGCAATTGCGAAGCGAGCTTAAGGAAGGCTAAACACATACTAATATATCGGCACTCGGGAACACAGCCGTGAAAAAGAGCGGCATTATGAACATAATTCTAATCGTCTCGGACACGTTTCGTTATGACCACTTAAGATGCAATGGGAACAAGACGATGCGCACGCCCTACCTAGACAAGCTTGCAAGTAATTCGGTCGTCTTCGATCGCGCGTACGCCAATTCCCACCCTACCGTCCCTGCGAGGGCCGACCTTGTTACCGGCAAGTACACCTTCACTTTCATGGGGTGGCAGCCTTTGCCCACCGAAGAAATTACACTTGCACAGCTTCTTGCGCAGAAAGGTTATCTGACCACCGCAGTCGCTGACACTCCATTTCTGGTCAAGGAATCCTACAACTACGACAGGGGTTTCCAAGATTTCATCTACATCCGAGGACAAGACTACAAGCGGGCAGAGGGCTACGACGTCAGGCCTTACCGCGTGCACGAAACGGACTACGCAGCTCCAGCCACCATGCTCGCGGCTGAGAGATGGCTGCAAAGGCACTACAAAGAGAAATTCTTCCTGTACGTAGATACGTGGGACCCACACGAGCCTTGGGATCCTCCCCATTGGTACACCGAGTTATATCATCCAGATTATGATGGCAAGGTAATCCCACCCGTCTACGGCAAGTATAAGGAACGAGGCGTGTCTGACGAGGATTTGGAAATCGCGCACGCGTGCTATTGTGGCGAGGCTACAATGGTCGATAGGTGGGTGGGGCGACTGCTGGACACGGTCGAGGCCCTGAACCTGGCCGAGAAGACCGCAATAATCTTCACCTCCGACCACGGCTTCTACTTTGGTGAGCATGGTTATTTCGGTAAGTCGGTCATGGACCGGGCAACCGGCACGTACGGCCCCGCGATGATACGTGACACGAACTTCTATCGCTCACCATTGTACGAGGAAGTCATACATGTACCTATGCTGGTTAGCGTCCCAGGATGCAAACCCCGCAGGACCAACGCGATTGTTTCCTTGAGCGACGTGGTGCCTACGATACTAGACCTGGCCGAGGTGGAAGCGCAGACTCACGTGCAAGGTCAGTCCATAGTACCGATTCTGCAGGGCGACGACGACGCAGGCAAGCCATTCGTAGTAACCAGTTGGCCTCTGCATAACCCCGGCGAAGTCACCCGCGCCGTCGACGCATTCGGCAGGAACGTCAAAGAGTGGCTCCCCGTAACTGTCACTACAAACGAGTGGTCCCTTATCTACAGCGCCAGACACGAACCTGTTGAACTGTACCACCTCTCTACCGACCCGAAGCAACAAAACAACATCGCCTCCACAGAACCGGAAAGGGTGAAAGAACTTCACGCCATGCTACTGTCGTTGCTGAAGAATTGCAACACGTCTGCTCGCCTTCTGGAACCACGCAGCGAACTCGAGTGAAATTTCCTTTTGTGAAAGGCCAAGGAGCGTTCGGGATTTCTCCGCTCGGACTCTCAGGTACGATTGGGACAACTCACAAAGCGTCGTCTTCGGCAGTAACTTCGTCGACGTTGTCGTACCACCTCCTCAGCTCGCTGTCGGCGAGCAGCCGACTGTACTTTGTTCTTTCTTCGACCGCCCCTTCCATGCCCTTATGGAAGGAGGCCGAATTTAATGAGGGGTTCCGGCACAAAAATGTAGCGGGCCCGATGGGTGTGGGACAGAAGTCAGAGGGTCGAGAAGTTGAACAGGTTGTGCCACAGCCCCGTGCAGAAGTTGGTGCAGTCAATCCTGTCCTCCCTCCTCTGGGCTATCGACCACCCGAGCATCTTCTTGTCGGCTGCGAACCCTGACTCCGAGTTCTCCCGCCGGTAGTACTGCTCCAAGTACTCCGTCGTGTTCTTCACGAAGTCTATCATGACCTCCTTCCGCCTCCAGGAACCATTCAGGGTGGCGTTGCTCCTGGGTATGACGTAGACCTTGGTCTCGCGTCCGAAGAGGTCCAGGTACGCCGGCGTGCTGCAGTACCTGCCCAGCCTGACCGAGTCGAGCGTCACGCCGCCGATCCTGGAGAGCATCTTCATGGCGCGGTCGAAGGCCTCCTTCTCCGATTTCAGGCTCGAGCCGTAGGCGAGGTGCATCCTGGTGGGGAGGTCCATCAACCTGAAGGAGTATGCGAAGGCACGCTTCTTCGTCTCCTCTTTGGGCGGCTGCTGTGGCAACGACGATTCGCCTCCCTCCTCATCCTGCCGCTCCCCCTGCTCTTCCTTGGCCATGTCCTTCAGCTCCCTGGTGACGCTCTCGTAATGCTTCGTGATGGTGAGGGAGTACCCGGTCCCATCCCCGGAGGCGTCGCTCCCCTCCTCCTTCTCGCCGACCCCTTTCTTCTTCAGGATGAGGACGTGCAGGTTGTGGAGGGCCATCGTCACCTCCTCGTCGAAGTACAAACGTTCTACGGTCTTGTAGGAGACGTCGATGCCCGAGAGCATGGAGTAGGTGTCCAGCATGCCGGCGTACATCCTGTTGGACTCACCCACAAGCTGCTTGATCAGGAGGAGCTTGACCTTCTGCTCGAGGGTGAGCGGATCGGGCCTCCCGAACCTGGGCTGGGAGACCTGATCGTGGACACCGCCTCGTGGACGAGGGAGTCGAGGGCCTTCATCGCCTCCTTTATCCTCCTGGAGAACTGCTGCTCGTAGGTCCTCCAGTCTCTCTCCTCCTTGGGGTGGCTCTCGACGTACTCTTTTCGGATTTGCTCGTCTATCTCCCTGAGCTTCTTCTGGATGTCCTCGTCCCTGACGACCATCAACCGACGGGTCGAGAGAGGAAGAAGAAACGTGACTTAGAGCCTATCACAAAATTATCCTCCTGTAGACGGTTAGGGAGCAGGCCAGCCGGACTAGTGCGAGATAGTTCTCTGCCTTCTTCTCCCACCTGATGAGGAGCCTCCTGAACAGGTTGAGCCACGACGCGCTCCTCTCCACGACCCGCCTCTTCGGCTTGTAGCGCCTCACAGGGTTCTCCATCTCTCCCTCCTGTGCCGCATGTGCGGCACGTACCCTCTCTCAATCACGCCCGCCTCCATCTCTGGGTAGTCGTACCCCTTGTCCAGGCAGAGGTGCTGGGGATGGCAGCGACTGGGGGCAGGCCTCTCGACGACGACGCCGTCCAATGTCTCGAACGCCGCCTTCATGTCGTGCGTGTTGGCCCCAGTGATCACAGCGGAGAGAGGCGTCCCCCTCCTGTCGGTGAGGATGTGCCTCTTCGAGCCGAGCTTGCCCCTGTCGGTGGGGTTGGGACCAGTCTTTTTCCCCCGAGGGGAGCCTTGACGGAGCTGGAGTCGAGCGACTGCCACTTCCACTCGGTGCTACGCAGCTCGTCATACCTCCCGAGGAGCTTCGCCCAGAGCTCTTTGAAGACGCCCTCCTTCACCCACCGCTGGAATCTGCGATGGACCGTCGACACAGAACCATACTCCTTGGGCAGGGACTTCCACTGGCACCCTGTCCCGAGGACGTGGAGTACGCCGTCCATGGCATTCCTGAACGGGACGGGAGGCCTCCCCCTGGTGCCTGGCTTCTTCTCCTCTCCGAGCAGAGGCGCCATCTCTGCCCAGAGGTCATCGGGAATCCGTCTGATCGTAGGCAGCTTCTTCTTCATTGCAGAGCCGCTGAGAGACCACCCTATCGTCGCTGACGTCAGACTGCCTAGGCCATCAGGTGTATTCTTGGGATAGGCTCTTAACCGCCTTTGTGGGAAGGCCCGCACCATACTGAAAGGACATCATGATATCGTAGCCCTTATTCGAAGAACGCGACTAAGAACGGGGAGGGAGACTTATGTCCCACACCCGGGCCCGATGGGATTTGGCCCCGATCCCCTCCATGACCACGTCGAGGAAGGCCAGCCTTCCGTTGGTCCATGTAACGACCTCGGTCGGCTTGAGGGGTTCCATGCTCGTCAGTATGTCGGCCGCAGTGTTCGCGTTGCTCCCGAAGTAGCCCCCCTCTATAGTCTGCGCCGCGCTGAGATTCCGCTCGGGCCGCCGGTATTCGACAGCAGTCATCTCCCTGGCTCAGTACCCGATGTTCACGATGAACTGGAGCAGGCCGAAGCGCCCACCGCTGGCTCTCATGCGGACATCGATGTGCGATTCCAGGGAGAAAAGACCTAGCTTCTCTGCCAGCGCCTCCATCCTCTTCGTCACCAGCTCCTGCTGGATTGTCCTCAGCACTGTTTCGTTGGCTGCGCCGAATCTGTTAATGCTGCTCTTCGGTGCCTTGGTCGTCCCCGTGCCAGCATCCTTTGGTGGCGGGGCGTCGGTCCGTCTTTCAGCCAGGGTTTTGATTTCGTTCAGCAACTCGCCTCGCTCTCCCTGGAAGTCTCTTCCAAGACGCACAGCCATGCGTCTGCCTCCTGAGGCGCCATTCTGAAACCCCTCAATGCTTCCAGCGCTCTTATGTTCCCCTTGGGGTCTCCCCCAAGCCCACTCGTCAGAAACCTTTGAACCGCGTGCATTGGTCTCTACCTCCTGCCCTCGTCCTGGTGCGCTTCCGGGGTTCGGATGGCAGCGGCACGCCAACTTCTCCTCTCTCGACCTGGAGAAATGCGGAAGGGAACGGACTGGTTACAGATGTTACACTATGTTCCCAGACAGGAATACACGGGTGAAAAATTGCAGCCTGTACAATCTTTCTTGCAGGCCCTCCGGAAAGCTACAGAGAAAATCCCGCGATGTTCTCTAGGATGGAGAACGAAGGCGGGACGATTTCTTCGGTTGCAGTTAGGTAGCCAAAGATGAGGTTCATCGGTGCGTCGCTTCAACTGACATGGCAGTCACACTTAGCGTAGCTGTGCTGTGGTATCGTTGGAAACCAGTCAGGGCGCTCGGGGTCCGTTGAGTAGGCGTAGTCTTTCTTCTCCTCGTAGAGCTTCTGGTATTTCTCGAGCTTCTGCTCGCTGACCCTGATTCCAAGGCCGGGCCCATCAGGTACCCGTATGGCGCCTCCCTCAATCTTGACCCCGCCCGCCACCACATCGTCAAGCAGGTGCATGTAGTGTGTATCGATGGCGGCGCCAAGCTGCGGAGTTACCGCCGCAGCGTGGACCATAGCCGTCAAGCCGACACCGAGCTCGCCAGGACTGTGCATACCGATGGTTAGGCCCAAGCTCTGGCAGACCCTCCCAAGTTGCTGATAACCCCTCATTCCCCACCACCAGTGTGGATCGCCAAGTACGACATCCACGGCTCTGAGCGCGTGAGCGCCCACTATGTCGTCGAACTTGGTCACGGAGGTGTTCGTGGCCAGTGGCCACCTAACGAAGTCTCTCAGCCTAGCCATGTCCCCCAGCGCCCAGACTGGGTCCTCCAGGTACTCCACCCTCACGTGAGCGTTCCAGAGGTCTGCAGCGACCCTGGTGGCCTCGGGTAGGCTCCACACCCCGTTGGGGTCGATTCTGAACAGAGCGTCCGGAAGTTCTTCGTTGAGCAGCTTTAGCGTGTCCACGTCGTGCCTCGGCAGGAAGACGCCCCCCTTGAGCTTGAATACGTCGAAGCCGTACTTCTTCTTCCAGGCGGCGAGGAGTCTGAGCGTCTCCTCCGGCTTCGTCTCCCCTCCCCTGCCGTTCTCTCCGACTTGTCTGGGGAAGTAATAGGCGGAAACACGGATGCTATCCTGGACCTTGCCTCCAAGGAGGGAGTGCACCGGGAGCCCGAGTGCCTGACCTTGGGCGTCCAGCAACGCAGTCTCGATCGGGAACCAGAGCTGGGGCATGAGTTGGTTATAGTAGGTGGCCGTGATGGGTGAGGCGTATTTCCACTGGATCTTCTGTATGTTGAAGAGGTCCTCGCCTACCATCCTCGACCCCAGAGACAGTAGCATGCTCTTCACGCTGAAGCCACCGCCGCCTGTCTCCCCCCAGCCCACATATCCGCCCGTGGTCTCTATCCTGACGAGCGTCATGGTGAACCAACCGGGGTGGACTCCTACGCCATGGCGAATCGGAGCTTCTATCGGGACTGAGACTGTGTAAGTGTCAAAAGTTTTCAGTTTCTCCTTACTCAAGGAGGCGTCATAGATTACCCTCCGCCGCTGCTATAATAAGATTCGGTTCATGAATGCTTTGCGACAAAAATCAGATTTTTCGCCCGACCACACACTTCCTTGTTAATTCCCAAAAACATCTCGGTTGGCACAGCTCACGGGCACGCAACTGAATTTCGATAGCTTTATCGAAAGATTCGCTGTCTGTTATGATGCAGAAGCGCGAATTTTTGTCGCAAAGCCGTTCATGAATGCAGGAAGTGCGGTGGAGGACTAAGGGAGATATGACACCCCCCTCGCGCGACAATCGAAGTGAGTCACACAACGACCATCGTGCAAGGGAAGGTGTACCTTGATGAGAGCCACGTCTCTCTATTAAGGGCAGAGCCAGAGTACGTGAAGAAGCGCTACCACGCGGTGGCGCGGACCCTCTCCCCGTTCGGAGTCACGAGGGGGAGGGCTGCGGAGATGATACACAGGTCCAGGAGGCAGCTCCAGCGCCTGGTGAAGAGGTTCAGAGAAGAGGGGATCCCAGGCCTCAGGTTCAGGTCCAAGCGCCCTCATACCACGCCAAGGAACAAGACCCCTCCAGACGTCGAGATGCGAGTGGTCGAGTTAAGGAACGCCACGGGGTTCGGCCCGGAACAGCTCGCGACGATTGTCAACGAGAGCCTGAGGGTCGAGTCCAGGGACATTAAGGTCACAGACACGACGTGCTACATCGTCCTGGCGAGAAACCGCCTCGTGGAGGCAGAGAGGATGATGCGGAAGAGGTACAAATCGTTCGAGTGGGGCCGCCCCGACGAACTCGTCCGGGGTCATCTGCGCCTCACGGAGGTACTGCTGGACCCTCCCCAGGTACCCCTTCTTGGTCGCGTCGGAAAGCCTGGCCGAACCGAGCAGCCTCTGCACGGACTCTTCAGTTGGCGGCTTGCGGAACTTCAGTGTCATCCGGACTCTGGGCTATTAGAGAGC
>JAFLZE010000043.1 GCA_029785685.1 Nitrososphaerota archaeon
CAGGCTGGAAGGTGTCATTCGTGCTAGGTCATCTCTCGAATAATGCCTAGCGTACAGTTTACGCTTTTCCAAGTGTCCTCTTCCCTTGAAGTGTCAAATCTCGCCATCGGCATTGAAATCTCGCGCCCATTTGACGATGGTCTCTGCTTCGGTGACGGTCACCTTGGCAGTGCCGCTCTTGACCTGAATCAATGCCACTCGTCCGTCCTTCGCGGCTATGACATCTATGGGCCCGCTCCTGGTTCCAACTACAGACCACCCGTCACCTCGCAACAGTCTACAGGCATAAGCTTCAGCCCGCGCTCCTCTCTTGGCTGCCAGTCTTCCCTGGATCGACCTGATAACGTCATCAGGTAGAACGCTCGAGCTGCAAGACCATCGAAACGATTCCCCCTGCATTAGCGAGCTTAGGCCTAAACCCTAAAATCAACTCGCGGCCAAGTCTATACGACATGAGTGCAAAGGGACGTGGTGGTGTCTATGGGGCGGTTGGGGCAGGTCTGATGTTGATTGCCATTCTAGTCCTCCAGTCGATGCTTGGAAATGGTCTGCTTAGCACCAAGATGATAACTTCGACTGAAACGACGACTGTCTCAGCCATTCCCGAAGCCTACCAACAGCTCGCTAACGTGAGCGCGAACCACCTCCTCACGATCGAGTCGGGAAACGTCTCTTCCCTGTTGTCGGGATACGAGAGCAACGCCACTTTGGAGTTGACGGGAATGGCACCAGGACTCGTTGGAACCTACAACGGGACTTCTGAGATAGCCGCTCTCATAAAGTCCTCGTTCCCTGGGAGTCTGGACAACCTTACCCTCTCGAACGTCAACGTAACGATCACGGGGCCTCGAGGGCAGTACTGGGTTGTGAAATCGGCCTTCGACTGGAGTGGGTTCAGTCGCATCGAAGGACCTGTCTGGGGAACAATCATTGCCCAGGACACGTATGTTCACCAGCCAGGTGGGAGTTGGGCGATTGCCCGAGCGACCTGGAACTCCATCAGCTACACTTGCGTGCATCCGGGTTGCCTGTTCTAGTGAACCAGCCTTGCAAAGTACGGCTCGTTGAACTGGGTGAAGTTCAATGTCTCTTGCAATCAACCACACAGAGCCGACGTGCGCGTACAAGTCTTGAGCAATCACCGAGGAGTGAAGCTTCGTTGATGACGTGATGGTCGCGGGTGCTTAGCTTGGCGAAGTCTCACGTGGCCTGGCTTTCCACTATCCAACACCGTTAGGAGGCAGAGTGAAAGTGTTGCACCGAAAGTAGTAGCTACCGTCGAGATAGAGGACTCCGAGCCAATTCCACTGCGGCGGGTAATGAAACCCCGGTGGCGGGTTGCTAGGAATAACGTGGTAGGGGAAAAGAGACCCGCTCGCTTGATTCTCAAGGCGCAGCCAGATGATGCAGCTCAGAGAGCCATAGACCTTGCTCCACGGAGACACCGGACTTTGGGGGATTGCCACGTAGTTCCCCGTATAGAAAATGGGCACGAAATAGGCGAAGAGAACGACGCTGACGATAACCGCCGAAGCCGTGGTCGCACGCCTCAGCCCAATCAACCAAGTCTAAACGGAGAGGCGCCCGCAGTTATTCCTTGCGACCATCTCGTCCCGAGTCAGAGGATACCCAAGCCAACTGGATACAACCCAGAGTGGGAGCCCAGCCCCCGCTAGCTCGTTGAAGATGCGGGCAAGTTGCCGCGCACAGAGTTCATTGCGCCTCCGCCGGAAATTCCATCTGCGGGATGGGTCGTTAAATCCGCGACCATCCCTTATGTAGGTGCGCCGAGGAGAAGACGTTGGGATGAGTGCTCGAAGGTCTCGCAGGCAAGTGCTTGAGATCGAACAGATTCTGAGCGACCCGAGGCTCCTCGACGAGTGGACGGGAAGGGTGGTGAAGGGTTGGGAGAGAGTCGGGATCGGTTACTCGAGATCCTTGAAAGCCTCCAAAGCATCCTAGAGGCGCGGGCCGTCGCCGCGTTCAGGCGCTCGCCCGAGACCTTCGTACGAGAAGCGAGGACGCTGGAGCTGGTGATCGACCTGCGCGAAAAGCAAAAGCCGGGCAGGCTTTCGTAGGGTTCATTGCGCCTCCGCGTTGAATTCAGCCCTGCGTCTGGTTCCCGACTATTATCGGGCCTTCTACGACGGACACCGGGAAAGTCTGCCCCAGGTACCCTGTCTCCATCCCTGTGATCCAATAGTCGCCCGGAGCCACCTGGGATCCGTTGTCGTTAGTCTGGTCCCAATGGAGAGTCTGCGAGTAGCTCTGCCTGGGACCAAGCACCACCTTCAGCGGAGGCCCCGCGCAGCCCGGATGCTTCGCCGAGTGATATACTGCAGGGCCGTAGGTCGGGGCACGCTGCCCATTGGATTGGGCCTCTATACCACCCTGGATGACTGTGAAGTTCCCGAGACACGACGTCCTCGCGGTTATTGTCATGCTCGCGCTCGTCAAATTTGTGAAGGTGAAGTTGATTCCTAAAGGTTGTCCGACGGCGTAGGTGACCGTGGGCGCCGATAGTCTGGCGCCGTATCGGAAACCGGCTCGCCCCACACACGAGTCTTGTGGCCAGCCGACCGACCCCGTGACGTTCCCCGACCCTACGAAGTACGTCATCTGAGCGTAGCCGTCAGGGTCAGGGACGCCCCCTGAGACGAACAGGAAGTCCGCGGTCACAAAAGTCTGCATCGCCCCCGGAGGGCCTTGTTGGCCGGTACCCCAATCGAGCGTGACCCAGTCCCTCCCGGCCGCGAGCGCCTGAAAGGCGGAGGAGCTCACGATCTTGGAGTAGACCTGGCCCAGGGTGAGGTTCGCCGCCACGAGGGGACTATCGGGGCCGAAGTTGGTCCCGCTTGTCGTCGCGTTGCCTGAGACAAGGTATCCGCACCGGTCGTTCCAAGATGCAGGGAAGCTGTTGATTGGACCCAATCCAGACCCCCTAACGCCGGTATTCGGTGTCGCGATGTAGCTGGAAGTCGCGCCACGAGCCGCCGCGGTCGACGTATAGAGCCCCAAAGCGACGACCACCACCATCAGTGTCGACACGAAGACGAGCGAAGCGGACTGGATGCCCCGCCTGTGACGCTCCGTCGGCTGAGCCATGGTCATCGGCGTCGTAGAAAATGAGTGGCCGCCCTTATTTTAGGCCAGTGCATCAGTCCTCCAGCTTCCGCTAGCTTCTAGAAAATTCAGGTATATCGCCGCGCACGGGGTTCGTTGCACCTCCGTCGGGGGACGGGCTGAACTGGTCGCCCGAAGGCTTCCAGCATACACCCCCACCCCTCCAACACGACCTTCTCACCGCTATCGTCAATTTGGGAGTAAAGCATTTAAGTAAAGAAAATCCTTCGATATGGTAGGTACTAAGCCCATGTCCGAAGTGGGAGTCTCCCCCGTGAGCGAGAAGGGTCAGGTAACCATCCCCAAGGAGATACGGGACTCGTTGAAGCTGAAGAAGGGGGACCGCGTGGTCTTCCTCGAGGCAGACGAAAAGGTGATTCTCCGGAAGGCCAAGTCAGGAAGGCTCTCGGAGGCCCTCCAGAACCAAAAGCCGTGGAAGGAAGGCGCGGTCAAGTTCCAGAGAAAGCTGAGGAAAGAGTGGGATTGAACGTCTCAGTCGACACCAACATCTTCGTGGGCGTGCTCAACAAGGAGTCGCTTTCCGCCTCATCGAAGGAAATCTTGGACAAAATAGATTCCGGATCTCTCGACTGCGTCGTGTCGACCGTGGTCATCGCAGAGATGTGCGCCGGATACCACATGGCAGGGGAAGCTGATGAAAAGGATGATTTTCTGGCGCACCTCCAGGGTTCGCAGAGCTATGACATAATCGAGCTCTCAGTGGGCATCGCAGACCAAGCGGGGAGGATAAAGGCGGCTACAGGGCTGAAGCTGCCTGACGCCATCATCGTCGCTTCGGCCGTGAAAGGCGAGGCGGAGTGTCTTATCACTAACGACGAGTCCCTCAAGAAGGCGGCGGAATTCATCAAGGTCGTTACCTCAAGGGAATTCGTCGGTGAAAAGTAGGAACAGCCGCCGCGCGTAGGGTTCCTCGCGCCTCCGCAGGGACGTTGGCCGATAGATAGTGGACGGGCTGAACTGGTCGCCGAAGAAAGACAAATTAGAGGCCCGCCGTAGGAAACCCCCGACCGGACGTGTCGACCGACGCCCAGCTGAAGCAGGAGATAGTCCAGATGAAGAGGCGGATTTCCTCCCTGGAGAAGGCTCTCGACTCTATGATTACAAAGGACGACCTAAACGCGATCGAAGAAGCGCACCGGGACCTCGCTCACGGCCGGACAGTTCCACTCTCCTCAGTCAAGAAGAAGAGCTCTTGACGTACGAGGTCAGGCTCTCGAAGCGAGCTCTGCGGGAACTCCTCGCACTCCAGCAACCGACGCGCTCCAGAATCGTCGAAAGGCTTGAGCAGCTCAAAGACGACCCGTTACCTCGAGGGGTCGCCAAGCTTCAGGGAAGGCAGGATCTCTATCGAGTGAGGGTCTGCGACTATCGGATCCTCTACGAGGTGTTCAGGGATGAAGGGCTCGTGTTGGTCGAAAAGGTTGATCATCGCGGGAACGTCTATGGCCCATAACTGGAGCCCAGGGCGACTTCCGTGCATGGGGTTCATTGCGCATCTGCGGGGCATCTTCACTCGCACGTCGCCCTAAAGTCAATCTTTTCTCTATGATTTCTCGTGCTCCCCACAGGCGTTCCCCAGCTGCCCAGGCATCTCCGCCGTCCAGGTCCTCCAGCGCCCGCCTTATCCTCTCGTACACTCTGCCCCTATCATCAGAGGTCAGGCTCCCACCCTCATTCGGTTCGCGCGTCAAGCGGGGGACGCCTTGGACCTTTCTGATTCCGCCGGCCTTCGGTCCATCTTTTCCATCAGCTGTTTCTCGTATGACCTTATCTCCCGGATTCGCTCGTTCAGGCGCCTGGAGAAGAGGTAGTTCGCCACGCCGACGTACAGCCACGCGGCCCCGAGCGCGATCAGGAAGACCTCGGTCGCGACGAGCGTCGGATTCAGCAGGTCCACCGTCTGGTATCTGTTGGAGCTCGACGTGAGGGGAAGGACGATCTGGGAGAAGTACGCAACGCAGAGCAGGAAGGCCACCGCGATGGTGACGCCCGACAGGAGGCGGATCTTCCCACGGCCGGCCTCCAGCTGCTGCATGAGCTCCTCGTGGGCGTCGATGGCCATAACCCCCACGGACTTTTCATCTGGGGAGGAGGTCATGTGGAGGGCTCCTCTTGAAACGCGCTGCGCTCGTTAAAACCGTTGCTCATCTGCGATGAGTCCTTCCTAGACGCGCACCATCCCCAGCTTCAGCAGCACCTGAGTGAAGTCCCTCTGGACGCCCAGCCCCTCGGCCGTGATCGCAAACAGCTCCCTGCCCTCCTCAGCCCTCCTCTCGACCAGCCTGCTGGACTCGAGCCTCGCGACGAACCTGACGAGGTTGTCGTAGCTGAGGTTGCATGTCTGGGCCAGCCTCGTCGGCGCCTTCGGGCCGTACACGAGCGCGGTGAGTATGTCAAGGAGGATGACGACGTCCGGCCGCCTCTTCGGCAACGGGGCGTGGAGCGCGCCCTGAATAGATAAACGAGGCGAGGGCTCCGCGGTGCGTATCTAAGGATTGCTCATCAGGCCTGCTCATCTCAGATGAGCAACCGCATTTAGTCTTGCCGCGTCCGCTCTGAGCATGAGACCTGGGCAAGACGGGCCTGGAGGGGTGGCTGACGGCGATGGGACCGGTTCTTCTTAGCTTCCTAGAGGCGGCCGTCTTCTTCGGCTGCATTTCCCTCCTGGTGATGGGCGCGAACAAGCGCTCTTCGCGTGCGAGACTCTCAGTGTTCGAGAGCCGGCTGCTGCTTATGAGCGCTTTGATGGGAGGCCTCTGGGGAATCCTGCTTGGCAGCCGCCTGTTCGGGCACAGGGTCTCACTTGCCCCATTCTGGCTCCTCGTCTTCGCGTGCGCCACAATCTGGGCATTCGGGTTGACCACCGCGGTCGTTGCCTGAGGAGACCTTACTTGGGCACTGTCACCGTCCTGCTCAAGCTCGCAGTCTCCGTCGTAGTGCTGGTTACGAGCTTCATTGTCGTCGCGCTCATCCTACAGCTCGCGACGGTCGGCTCGCCTGCCGCTTCCGCCAACTCCGTCGTGGAAGACCTGGGAGCCTTGCTGACCGTTTTCACGTGTGCCTTCGTTGGGATTCTCTTCACCATCCCAGCCCTGCTTTCGATGTTCGGACACGCCGGCGCCTGGGTGAGCCAAGTAGCGGTGAGGGTCTGGAAGCACCTCTCCCTCGCTCTCCTCGCAGGCGCCGCGCTCTACGCGGGAGCCAATGAAACCACCATAGTGCTCTCCAATCCCGCTTCTCTCACAGTCGCCCAAGCCGCCGCGCTCACCGCGCTCGCGATAGCTGCCGCCCTCGCTTCGCTTTGGAGCTTCGGTCCGGAGGCTGCCGCCTGTTTCGGCTCCGCGCCGAGGCGACTCCTGCGACTCAGGAGCCGCACCGCTGCGACGGTGGAACTGATGCAGTCACCCATCGATCGGGTCAGGCAAGGCATCGGCGCCGAGGACGCCGAGAAGGAGATGCTGCGAATGCAGGGACTGGCGAGGACGCTGGGCACCCTCGACGGGGCAACAGAGCTCGTGGTCGGGTTCAGGGATGGTAGAGGAAGGAGCCTCTTCGTCGCGACTGGACGCTCGGACAAGTGGGAGATGGAACAACGGCTCGTCTCCGTCCTCAGAGCCTATCTGCACGGGCACCAGGCCGAACCCTGTCAGAGCGGAATCCCCGCCGCCCGGGGCGGATATAGCCACACGGTAGGGATCACCGGGGTCCCTGAGCCGGCCGAGGACCCGCTCGAACCACTCGCGCGCTTCTTCCTCGAGAGCGGGCACGAGGGCGAGTACCGAGTGAGGATGTGCAGGGCCATGTCGGACCCAGTCCGCAGGCTGCTCGCCTCGAGAAGGCAGAGGGCACTCTCAAGGAAGGCCGGCCACCAAATCAGCGAACCCGAACACGTTGCCTTCGGAACCCGCGAGAAGTCCACCAGGGTCGTCGACCACCTGGCCGAGGTGGAGCACGAAGAGGCCGTACGGGAGTCTGAGAGGCGGGCGTCCCGGCAAGCGGTCAGGGTAAGGGTCTCCGTGACGGGCTACGGCTCGACCCAGGAAGAGGCGCGCAGGGTGGCTGTTGGGGGAGCCGCCACGCTCCGCGGCATGCTCTCGAGCCACAGAAACGCCTCTGCGCTCAGGGTCAAGCCGGTCCGAGACGCTGAAGTGAGCCCTTCCTCCGTCCTCATTCCCGCCGAGGCCGCGCCTTACTTCTGGATACCACGGGTGGCGATGGGAGGGGAGCTGGCCCCCACAGCGGAGTTCGAGCTCTCGCAGGAGATGGAGGGTGAAATCGAGCTCGGCGACGTCGTCCTCCAGTCCGGCGCCACAACGCACGGTGCGAGAATCCCCCTAGACTCTCTGTCGAAGCACCTCTTCGTCACAGGGATGACCGGAAGCGGGAAGACGACCTCCTGTCTCAACCTGCTCACGCAGCTCCACCAGCTCGGAATCCCCTTCCTGGTGGTAGAGCCGGTGAAGAACGAGTACCGCGCTCTTCTGGCGCGCATCCCTGGCCTCCAGGTGTTCACCCTGGGTGACGAGGAGACCACCCCGTTCCGGCTGAACATCTTCGAGCCGCCCGCCGGGGTACGCGTCCAGACCCACCTCGAGCATCTCCAAGCCGCGTGGAACTCGAGCTTCGTGATGTACGCGCCCCTCCCGCTCGTGCTCGGACAGGTCCTGGAGGAGACCTACAGGGCCTGTGGCTGGGACGTCCGCAAGGAGAAGAGGGGCAGGCCGATTTCCCTTGAGGACTTCCGCGTCCGAGCGGAGGTCGTCTGCAGGCGGCTGGGCTACGAGCCTAAGGTCTCCATGGACATCGAGGCCGCGCTCAAGACCAGGATAGCCAGCCTCTCGATGGGAGGCAAGGGGCCCATGTTCGACACGATGGCCTCCATCCCCTTCGACGACCTCCTGAGGCGCCCCACCGTGCTTGAACTCAAGGGCATTGCGAACTCCGAGGAGAAGGCGTTCGTCGCCGCGCTCATCCTGACGGAGCTCGCCGAGTACGTTGAGGCGAAGGGAGCCTCCAAGCAGCTCAGGCACGTGACCCTCGTCGAGGAGGCGCACAGGCTCCTACCCAACGTCTCGACTCAGAAGGGCGACCCCGAGGCCGCCGACCCCCGCAGGCACACGGTGGAGCAGTTCGCGAACATGCTCGCCGAGTTCAGGGCGCTGGGGGAGGGGCTCGTGGTCGTAGAGCAGATCCCCACCAAGATAATCCCCGACGCGATAAA
>JAFLZE010000044.1 GCA_029785685.1 Nitrososphaerota archaeon
GCCGTCTCTGTATATAATCCTAACAATTTAACGACCGACTCAAACTGGTGTGTGGGGGTAGTCGGATTTGAACCGACTAATATGTAGTGTTAGCTCTCATTTTATCGCGATTAAGAAGGTGAGGCGAGACTCGATCTCTCGAGCGTACTGCCCTACATCGTAGCGACTCCCGAAGACATACAGGGGTCAGTTACCAAAATGAAGCGATTTCTCGGAAACAAGCTGAACATCCCCTAGCTTCAGTGTCCGCCGGTAGGTGGGATTCACACTTAATCCATTCCGATTAGGAGCACAGCGGCCTGACTGGTGGGTTTGGGTACTGAGCATAGACAGATCTCGTTGGCAAAGAGAGACAGACTACTTGAGCGACGTCATAAGGGAAATTGCACGCTCGCCCAACGTCTCTAGGCACAGACTAGCGGACAGGATGGCAACGGGCGAGTCCAGATTGAACAAGTACCTTGACATCCTGATAAAGTATGGAGTTGTAATCGACTCTGCACACAAACTCCGCATAACATACCCGGACTACTTACATGTGGAGCGGTTGGCCTCGAACATCGTTAGAGACAGACTTGGTGAGAGACAAGAAGCTAGCCGGAAGAGGCGGGAAAATGCTCACTCTCTTCGACTGCGTACTCGGGAGGGCAGGCGGGCTTACTCTGATTTCAGAAGATACTACACTATCAAGAGGAACCGCCTGATACAACAAATCAAAGCTCGCAAGACGCGTCAACTAAGGAAGGCCATGGAGTCGGCCAAGTACAGACCAGATGGCTGGATTAGCGGGCAGGTTCGGTCGATAAGGTCCGAAACAAGGCGCGAGATCCAGGCGGCAAGAAGACACTGCATTACACAGAAGAGATGGGCAAAGGCTCAGTTGGCCGAAGTCGAGAAATTCGACCGCCGATTTACACTTCTTCTTGCTACAGCTGAAGAGAAGGGGGCTGGTTGGGCGCGTCGAAGGTTGTTGCGCGAGTGCGTAGCGCTTAGGCGACGTATCAGCGAAAGCAATGTTCTGAAGAGATGGACAGAAGTACGCGAATACCTTGACGCCCATGAGGAAGAACTTGAGCGCCGACGACCCGCGTCCCCTCGGGAGATAGCCGCGTTCCTATCTCATCCTCTTGAGGTAGAGGACCTATTGTCAGGCTCTTAGTTGGTTCTGCTACACATTCAATCCCATCTCCCACTCTTCTCGCCACTAGTGGCTGAAAACCAAGCTCTTGGCTTAAGACGCCTTTGTGGTCAAGAGTATTTAAGCCGTGAAAAAATAATCGTGGCGCTTCTCATCAAGTCCGACCACGTTCTACGGCATGAATCGCGTAGAAAATCCATGCCGAGTTGGTGGGGTCATCAAGGAGTCAGACCCTGCCCTCAATGCTACTCCGGTAGTGCATCCTGAAAGGAAAGGAGGTCGGTAGTCCGTGGGAGAAAAAACCGCAATCCAATGGACCAAGTCTACCTGGAATCCAGTAACTGGCTGTACCAAGGTCAGTGAGGGATGTCGAAACTGTTACGCTGAAAGGGAGTCCCGTCACCTTCAGAGGATGGGAGTCAAGAGGTATGCCGCCGGCTTCACCCCGACCATCCACCCCGAAGCCTTGGCCGATCCGGCCAAGTGGAAGCAGCCGAGGCTCATCTTCACTGTCTCAATGGGAGACCTGTTCGAGAGCCACGTTCCCGACTCCTTCATCCTTGAGGTCTTCAAGACTATCGAGGAAGTCGCTCCATGGCATGTCTACCAGCTGCTTTCCAAGCGCCCGCTTAGAGTCCTCAACTTCCAACGGCGCTATTTTCCCGATGGCTTCCCGAAGAACACCTGGATTGGAACCAGCATCGAGGATAATCGAGTGGTTCGGCGTGCCGACTTCCTTCGCCAGGTGAAGGTCAAATCTGGCATCCGCTTCTTGAGTTGTGAGCCCCTGATTGGACCTGTCGATAGGCTCGACTTGGCCGGGATTGGGTGGGTCATCGGGGGATTTGAAAGTGGGCCTAGCTTCCGTCCAGGGAATCCTGACTGGGCGAGGTGGCTTCGGGATGAGTGTATTCGGCTTGGCATTCCCTTCTTCTGGAAACAGAACGGGGGCAGGCGACCCAAGTCAGGAGGAAGGTCCCTCGATGGTCGGGAATGGAGTGAGACGCCGTGAGCCTGGAACCCGAAGCCGGGCCCAAGCCGGGCCGAGGTCCTGACGGCTCCGAGGTGCCCTCCTCCTTGCGGTCCGAGCCCTGGACTGAAGCGATGAATGCTGACTGGGCAACGATTCTGGACCACTCATCCGAATGGGCGAGACTAACAGATTCCGACTTGGTGTGGGCTATTGTCGTCGGGCGAGGCACGCCGATGGAGCAGCGTGAGATCAACTACGTCTTCTATGGCATCAAGACGAAGAAGCTGGGACGCTCCAAAGGCAAGGCTCATCGAGCCGTACTCAAGTGCTTGTCCGACGGCAGACTTGTGTCGGGTCCTTCCAACACATACGTAGCCAACCCGAGTGAGGAAGTCCTAGGACGAGTAGCAGCAGTGCTCAGAAGGCCACCCCGCCAAGGGCCTGGAGCGCTGGATAATGACGAGACGGGTGTTGTGGGGGCTACTCCTCTCCCATCTGATGACGCGCAGACTAGACTCCATGAAACGGCGGGGACCCATGACGTCCAGTCCGTTGCTAACCTGTTCCAGGAGAACCGGCTGACGGGCACCCTATTGGTGCAGCAGGCTCCAGGCTGGGAACCCGGCAGGAAGAAACCTGAGCGCAAGGCATCCCCGTTATCGCTCATAGACGACTACTTCCTCAGCATGTCCAGCCGAGCTGTCTCGAGGAGGTCAGGTATTCCAAAGAGTACCGTCTGGGACAGAATCAAGCGAGAGGCGAACAGTGCCCCCAAGGGAATCCAACTCTCAAAGCGCTTTGCTAGGCAAGCACCTTGGGGGCAAGAGGCAGGGGTGCCCCGTCCGAAGGTCCTTGCCCTAGACGCCGCGTTCTTTGGTCATAAACCGTTGAATCGGCTCAGGGACGGAAGGAAGGCCAACCACAAGCAATTCGTGTACACGCATATAGTCGACGTCCTCAGTCACGATCCCCTAGACTACTTCGTCGCAAGGTCGTACGACGACTTGCGGGGAAGGTCGAGCAAGGGCGCCAAGAAGTCATACAAGAGACAACTCTACAACCATCTCAAGGAGATAGCGGCTCCCTCCAAGGGGCACAGAGACACCCTTGGAATCCAACCCCAGGTCGTCGTCACGGACCTAGACAAGATCTTCATCTCGGTCGTCAGAAAGGTGTTCTTCAGGGGAAGAAAGGACCTTCGTGGGCGGATAGTTGGGTGCTACTTCCACTTCAAGCAAGACCTGAACACGAAGCTTCCAACGCTGAACCTTGCCCGCGACATAGCCAACAGAGCAAGAGAACGGACGACTCTCGATTCTCCATGGGAAGTCCAGGAGAAGAAGCAACGACTCCTCTCGCAGAGAACCAAGCTGAAACGCTACTATGACTTGAAGGACCAGCTCAACCGGGTTGTCCTAGCTGAGGATGCGGCTACTCAGATGGCGTATCTGAACAATCTGAGACGGGTGAAGCAACGCGAGGCGAAGAAGGGAAACAAGAAGGACAAGAGGGTCATCACGGCCATAGACTATGTACTCACGAACATAGACTACTTCCCGCCGATTGAAGAACTCAGGAGGCTCGGGGTAACCAACAGGCAGATCAACTGGGCGAAGCCAGAAGCAAACGAGAGGGAGACCGGCCCCACCAACAACGTCTGCGAGTCACACATGTCACTTCTGAAGCGTTTCTGGAAGAGCCGGAAGGGTGGCTTCCGCAGCGTCCGGTCGTTTGGGAAGATGGTCGACTACTACTGGTACCTCTACAGAAAGGAACGCTACGGAGACCCCGAAGAGCAGATAGGAGAGGAGCCGCAGTGAGCGGGGACGAAGAAGAGAGCGTTCCGATTCTGACTGTCGTTCAGGCCTACTCGCCTGACATTAAGGTCCAACGTCTAATGCAACAGTTCAGGGGGATGGTCAACTACATCATAAGAGCGGGCGTGCGTTCCGGGAAAACCGACCGACGGGAGTTTGGAGAGGAAAGGAGGTACCTTCGTTCGGCGTATCGTCTGGAATCGTCTCTGGTTCAGTCTGCGATAGGCCACGCGGCCGGAATCCTCAAGCTCAGGAAGGAGGCACTGAAGGCCGGTCAAGAGGTGAAGGAGCCATATTGTCGGCGTCTCTTCCTGAAGGCCAGCGATGGTGTCCGGATCCGTGAGGGCATACTGGACATGCCGGAATGCATGAGGGTACCTCTCACTGAGCGGACCCTCGAGGTCATAGGGTCACATGAAGTGAAGCAGGTCACACTCACAGCGAACAAGTGCTGCATATCCTACTCGCTCGAGCCCGAACCCATCCCCACGTACGGGGTGCTAGCCTTGGACCTGAACCTAAGAAACGTGACAATGGCCGATACGAAGGGCAGCATCATCAGACTCGACATCGCAAGACTGGCCGATATTCCCATGACCTACAGGGATGTCCAATCTCGGTTCACGAGGAACGACAACAGGATACGTGAGGAGTTGTATCAGAAGTATGGTGACCTGGAAAGGCGTCGGGTTAACAGTGAACTTCACAAGCTTACACACGCTGTGGTCGAATACGCAGCAGAGAACAACTTCGCGATAGCCGTGGAGGATCTCAACGGGCTGAGGGAGCGCTTCACCAGGGAGAGCGGTAAGACCGAGAGGTACCGGGCGATGATGAACCACTGGAGGTATGGCGAGATCCTGCGCCAGATAGCCTACAAGAGCGAGTGCGAGGGGGTCGAACTCATCCAACTGAACTCGCACGAGACGGCGGGAACCTCGAGCCGTTGCTCCTCGTGTGGCTGCGATTTCCTGGTCGAGGAGTCATACCGCACACTGAAGTGTCTCAAATGTGAGCTAGTCATAGACCGCGACGAGAACGCGGCGAAGAACATACTTGCTGGAGCCCTGAGGCACAGGGCTGTCGGGCGCCCAGAGGAAGCCATGCGGGAGCACGAAAGTGCGAGCTCGAAGGTCGATGGGCGTCAAGTTCGGCACGGCTGAATCTGACCGATTTCCGATGAATTGTTCGGTTTCAGATATCAGCGGTCTGCCGGGCTGTGCCCCACCCGTTTCCGCCCGGCGGACCGCCGATACATGAAGTGTACAGTGATAATCGGAAGAATTCTGCGAGTTTATATTCCGAGGCGCTGTTCTAGGATCCAAGGGACCGCGTAAAACAAAGGACGCTGTATGCTGACATAGCTTCAGCAGACGAAACCTTCTGCGATTTTTGCCACTAATCGTACTCCAAATGTCAATGCTGGGAGCGAATGGGGACGGAGCACATTGAGCAGTTTATCCAAGATCACGTCCCTTCGAAGTGTCCCGCCTGCACAGAGCGATTCCAGGATGAGCTAGGGAAGCAGGACTCCGGCGAAGAAGAGGACGATGACCATGTGAGGTTTTGTTCCTCTCGTGAGGTGTTCCGAAGGGGTGTTCCGAAGAGGGCGTCACATTACCCCCAAAGGTGAAGGAGAACAACGACGTTGTGAAGGGCTGGATAAGTAAAAAGCACAGCAGAGACCACCACAAGAACAAGAATAGCAAAACAGGAAATCGGCCTAAACCTTGCCCAGTAGTGCTTGAATGCCAAACCCAGACTGACCATAACCGCCGCCTGAACATCTTTCACAATTACGAACCCCGCTGTGCCGAATGCGTTCATGATTGCTATACTCATTGCGACCGTTTCGTGTCCCCCGAGCGACAGACCTATTGCGGTAGTCAGACCGTCAGCAAGACAACCAAATGCCGTGAGATAGGCAACATATGACGCGGCCTTCTGTGAGAGCGGACTCCTCAAGAACTCAGAGTAGGTGGGTGCTCCTTTCTGCATTCATAGTCGCCATTGCATTGTGCCTAATAGTTCTTGGGCATCTCGAATTCCTCGGGTGCTTCCCCCGGGGGTTATGGGGGTCCTGTTAGATGGCGGCTCAACCTCATCAATTGAGACTGTGGTTATGTGTGAATCAAGGCATCAGTTCCAATACCGCAAGGCAACACAGACCGGCGACTGATTGTTGCACTCAGCCTTCTGAGACTGAGGGACAGAACCCTGGGCCACCCCCTTGCGAGGAACAAAACCCCAGGTGAAGAAGGAGTAGGACTCCACTCAGGAGCCTTTGCGAACCTTCCTTCCCTTGGCGAGGACTGACAACCATCCAGGCTCTCGTTCTTCACCGGAGGGAGGATGGCCTAATACACTATGTGGCCGAACCTTGTTGTAGTAATAGGAGCCGAAGCCCGTGAATTGTGTGCCGTCTGCGTTGCCGGTCCTTCGGTGGGCTCGCTCCCACGCCCTAACTGTGCTGTGATATCTCTCAACCCGCTGGTTACCGCGCTTCTTGCTCAAGGCAGTGTGGGCGAGGTGCTTGATCCCGGGCTTGTTCATTTCTTTGAGGCCTGAAGTGTAGGAACCCAAGGCGTCTGAGACAAGTACCTTGGGATCTTTCCCTGCTTTCTGGATAGCTAATGTCAGTACCCTTCGCGCTTCAGCCGTCCCTCGGCCCTTCGTGAGCAGCGAAGCGATAAGCTGTCGTGTCTGATAGTCCAGGACGTTCCAGAGGTACATTCTTCTCCCTCTCACCCTCACTACCATCTCATCGGCGAGCCACCTGTCTCCGACTTTCAGCTTCTCCTTGTTTGAAACGGATGCAGCTAGCCTTTCGAACTTTTGCACCCAGAAATGTATCGTCGTGGGTGCCTTCCTGACCCCATAGACCTGTGCGATGTGGTGGCTTATGTCTCTGGTCGAGACCTTCTTTGCATAGAGGTCAAGGGCGATTATGAAGAGCCCCGTGTTGTTCCCCTTGGTCTTCGAAACAGGAGTATCACTGAAGTACGCTCCGCACTCTCTGCACTCATACATCTGGACAGTCCCACCGAGGTTCTGCCTCCGTCCATCGCGGCTTATCTTCCCCGACTTACAGTGAGGACATTTCTTCTCAGTGGCCTGAGAATTGGCCAAGAGGACGTTCGGGAGGTCAAGAAACGCCTGGACGGAGTAGCAGTGCTTGCATGGCTTCCTAGTCTTTCGGTAGTCTTCGCAGGTACATCTCCAGCGGCCACGACGCCATCTAACTCTGTACTGAGATGTACCACTCTGGGATTGGACCAAGTACAGGCGATCTGTGACCCGCTTAATCTGGCCACCCGCGAACAGGATCCCGAGACCCCTGAGCTGGCGCCTGCTGAACCTCATCCAACTGGCGCCTTCTCTGCCAAGAAGTGTAGCGTCTTCTTGTACATCGTTTCGTCCGTGAAGAACATGAAGTGGTTGATGACGTCAAGCCAGCCGGCAACGTCTCTCGGCTTGGCTTTCCGACCGAGGGCTTCCGCTATGCCCGCGTAACGAAACGCCTGGGTGCCAGCACTCCCATTCACGAGCCGGCGGATTGCACCAAGGACCCGTTTCTTGTCTTCCACGGCACAAATGAAGTAGACCGGTACGGTGGACCTGTAAAGAAAAGACCCATAGGAAGCCCGCTTCTCCTTGACGCATGCTCTAAGCGAAGAGAGGGCGTTCGGGACAGCGCCCCATTCGAACTCGGCCGCACCCATGTAGTCGAAGTCAAATACGTCGTCAAGGGCTTTGAGAGTCGCATCGTCAAATCCGCCTTTGCCAGCCCCGAAGGGAGTGAAGGCGACCCACTGGTTCATGCCGAGACCTGATGGGACTCTGAGCCTCTGGAGCATGACGCGAGTGATCTGCGGGCCAGTCTGGATAACGTGCCCGGGCCGTCGAAGGGGTCTAGTACCACTTGGCCCTTTCCGTTCTCCAGAATCCGACGTCATGCCCTCTTAGGAAAGAAATGGTATTTTACTCCCACTCAGCGAATCACAGGCAGCTGCCTGTCCGACGACAGGCTACTCCAGATTACGATACATTGCTCATGCCCCTTCCTATGCCCTAAGAATTTTGGGCGACGTGTTTGGCGGGACGTCTAGCTTGGAGTTCCTGACCTCAACTAGCAGCCCGACGATCTTCTCACAGGTGTCTTCCACCGCGCTGACACAAGATTCGTCATCTAGCGGTGAATGGCTAGCCTTCCTTTCATCAAGAAGGTCGTCGAATT
>JAFLZE010000045.1 GCA_029785685.1 Nitrososphaerota archaeon
TAGTCGTTTCGACCGAGCTCCACTTCAACCAATCCTAGCCTCCTGAGTGATTGGAGGACTCTGCGGGCGTCCGAAGCAGACATCCCGATTTTTTGAGCTAGCGAAGCGGAAGTTGCCTTGCTGCTCCGTGTGAGCGTAACATACGCCTCTGCCTGAAGCGGAGACAAACCGAGTGATATCAGGTCGTCAATAATTTGGTTCTGCGTCACAGCAGTTCGACTCGCGTTATTCGGTACTGCGCCTATGATTTATAGCGAGTGGTGGCGCCATTCGCTACTGCGACACAGATTGACCGAGACCCCTGTATATATGTTAATTTTTCTGTGAATGACTTTGTGACTGGCATATTCCTTAACATCGATATGCTAAGTTGGCCAGAGCTGATGGGACATTGGTCTAGCTTGAGGCCGTCGCTGTTTAGTAGCATGCTACTAAGGCCGGGTTTGTCGAGAAGTTGGACGGCCTTCCAAAAGTCAGAGGAAATCTCGGCTGGGGGCTGAGAGGCCTCGTCTGGCAACCGCAAAGGCGGTAAGGCACCCGTAGTCCTGTGAAGAAACGCGCTACCCTACTCGCGTCCTCTTGTAGCTCAACAGCTCGTCGATCAGTTGATGAACGGATATGCGCTTGCTGAGAAGGACCTTCTTCAAGGCGTCACTCCTCGCCTTCTCATACAATGAATCGATTCGGACCATGGACACCTTGAGCGAAAGGATTGCCCTGTCGATGACGAATGCGTCCGAGTCCTTCCGGCTTTTTTGCGTCGTCTTGAGCCAGTCAGGCGCTGGAGTTTCATTTCGTTCTAGGCCTTGGGAACTTGCTGCCTCACGAATGTCGGCCCGGGTTATCTTGTGCCTGATGGCGGATTCAAAAATTTCTCTCTGGCGTTCTGAGTCCTTCAGCCAGCTGATTTCTTCGGCGGTGCTGGCACTCAGGCTGCCGTCCCTTATCACGCTCTTGATGCTTTCAGGAAGAGCGAGCAGCCGTAGCCTATGGGCGACGTAGGCCTGCGATTTCCCTATGTGGCGGGCGAGCTCGGACTGGCTGCCCCATCCGTATTCTTCGCAGTATCTCCTGAATGATTCGGCCTCCTCAATCGGGTCCAGGGTCCTGCGCTGAAGGTTTTCGGCAAGGGCGGCTTCGTAAGCTTCCTTGTCGGGCATCTCCACCACTATCGCCGGTATTCGGCGAAAGTTCAGTTTCCTGCACGCGTTGTATCGCCTGTTCCCAGCGATTATCTCGAAGTACCCCGCCTTTGGTCGGACGACGATAGGCTCGATGAGGCCGGACGCCTTAATCGACTCGCCCAGTTCGTCAGTGTCCCCTATCCGCTCCCTTGGCTGGAACGGACTTGGCAGGAGTAGTGACATCTCAAGCTCTTCATAGGCGGTAACGTAGCTGAACTCCCCTGCCCTGTGGCGAGCCACGTCGGCCCTGGATCCTAATGTTCCTGATATAAGGTGACTTTACAAGCGAAAGCGAGAGAGATGGGTTTCGCGGCTTTCGAGTTGGGGACGTTCCATATGGTGTGATTCCGACCGTCGTTCTAATCCGCGTCTCGGCCCCCAACGCAGGCCAGAGCGCCATCCGTCGGCCCCATCACATACAGAAGGGCGTTGCACAACGTAAAGTCAGGCAGGGGAAGAATCCAGAGAAGCTATGGCTCGGGAAACCAAATGTCAGGTTCCATGGTCAACTGGTCAACACGGCTCGACCCAGCACTTCTCCATGCCGCATCTGCGTTATTGCGCTATTGATATCAGAGAGCTTGAATTTCTGTACCTTGCTCTTTACCTTGCCGGATTCAAGTAGTTCATAGACTTCGACAAGTTCTTCGTAGGTGCCCCACATGCTTCCTGTGATCTGCGACTCCGAATGGATCAAGTCAATCAAAGGAACGTTCAAAGTCCCGCCGCCAAGGCCGACATCTACGTAAATGCCATCAGCGGACAACACCTTCATTGAGAGTGCAGCGGTTTCGTTGGTCCCTACGAAGTCCAGGATCGATCTGACCCCTCTGCCTCCGGTCGCTGAGGCAATTCTTTCCACGGGATTGTCCTTTCTCGAATTCAAGGTAATGCTCGCACCGAAGCTCTCAGCCAGGCTGAGTTTGTTGTCCGCCACATCGGCCGCAATCACAGTGGTCGGCCCGAAGAGCCGCAGATATTGCAGCGCGTAGAGCCCCAATCCACCCGCACCGATTACGAGGCTGAATGAGCCAGGCGAGAGATGGCTTCGGACCCTCTTTGCCGCCCTGTACGAGGTCAAGCCTGCATCGGTGAGCGGTGCGAGGTCCTCCAAGTTGCCTTCGACCTTCAGAAGGTATCTGGATGATGGCACATACATGAACTCGGCGAAACCACCCTGGTATTCGGGGCTGATTCCTGGGGTGAGCGGACTCTTAGAGCACCTCTGTTCCTCCCCTCTTCTGCAAAACGCACAGGTGCCGCACCCCCAGGCTCCATAGACGAGGACAGGGTCTCCTACCTTCAGCGCAGTGACAGAATCGCCGACGGCGTGGACGTAGCCAGCATTCTCGTGCCCAAGGATGAATGGCAGCTTGGGGAAGTTCCCCCTGATGTCTGGCAGCGTTCCGTCCATCACTGAAAGATCGGTATGGCAAAGCCCCGCGGCCGCCATCCGCACAATGACGTCGGACCCAGTTCTCAACTCCGGCATCGGGACGTCGTCCCATTGGAGCGGTTTCCCGAATTCGTGCAGCCTGGCTGCCTTCAACTAGAAACAGGTTCTCAACGCTTTGAAGTCATAGATAAATCCGAGGTGTTACACGGCATATGTCTGACTCCAAATGGGTGATGGTCCGCTTAAGGGCGTAAGGATAGTCGATATGACAAGGCATGTCGCCGGTCCGTTCTGCACCATGATTCTTGGCGACATGGGGGCCGATGTGATTAAGGTCGAACCTCCAGGGAAAGGCTCCCCTGAGCGCGCCGCCACCCCGACCTATCGCGGGATGAGCACTTACTTCATGGGATCTAATCGTAGCAAGAAGAGCGTCGTTCTGAATATGAAGACACCCGAGGGCGTCTCGATACTGAAGAAGCTGAGCGAGACGGCCGATGTCTTCGTAGAGAACTTGAGGCCGGGAGTCTGCGATAGGCTGGGGGTCGGTTACAAGGATATTTCCGCAGTCAACGGACGGATAGTCTACTGCTCGATTTCGGGTTATGGTCACGACGGGCCATCCTCCCGGCGGCCTTCATACGATCTGGTGGCGCAGGCGTTGAGCGGGCTCCTAAGCCTGTATAGCGATGGCCGGGCGCCGCCGATGGCGCCGCTTGGGCTCGCTGACTTGACCACGGCCATGGTCGCCACCCAAGCAATCCTGGCCGCGCTGCTCGCCAGAGAGAAACAGCACGTCGGTCAGTTCGTGGAGGTGTCCTTGTTGGAATCGGCCGCATTCCTGCTCCAGTACATGGCCATGCCCGTGCTGCAGGGAATGGACACAAACTTCGACCACCTCACGAGGGCGAGGCAGGTCGGCTTCATGGGCATCTATTCCGACATGTCTAACCGGTTCTTCGTGATTGAAGCGCCCGACGATGGGGTCTTTCAGCGGGCGGCGGCCATACCCGAGCTGAAGGAAATAGTGACTAGCCCGAAGTTCTCGACCCGGCCCGCTAGGGCGAGCAACTGGCAGGAGCTGCATCAGGTTCTGCAGGGCGTTCTGAGCCAGAAGCCCAGGGAGTACTGGATTCGGGAACTTGAGAAGGTAGACGTCCCCTGCGCAGCCGTGAAGACGGTGGCCGAAGCATTCCAAGACCCGCAGCTCATCTACAGGGGTGGAATAGTGGAACTTCAAGACGAGGTCACAGGGAAGCTCAAGATGCTCAATCTGCCGATGAAGTTCTCAGAGACGGCCGCCAGGGTCACCAAGAGACCCCCGCTGTTGGGTGAGCAGACCGACGAGATCCTTGGCGCCCTCGGATACACCAAGGACGAACTGCTCGCGCTCCGCGGCAAAGGCGTCATCTCGTAGACTTTGGCCGCGACAAGCACAAACCCTTATTCAACCGCCGGAAGTCACTTCACCTCAGTGGCATGCCAAGCGCAAAATCCGTGGTTCTTCTGGATGTCCATGATGGCTATGCAGAGATAATTTTCAACAGGCCGGAGAAGCTGAACGCGTTCAACGACGAGATGCGTGCCCAGACGCGCGAACATCTTGCCGCCTGCGTGGAGGACGACAGGGTTCACGCTGTGGTGTTGAAGGGGGAAGGGAGGGCCTTCTCCGCCGGAGCGGACCTGGGGGATCCGTCGAATGAAATCAAGGCGGCAAGAACGTGGAGGAGACTCTTTCTCAGCGAGAACAGGCTATTCAAGAAAATTCTGTCCTGTCCCAAGCCGACTATTGCAGCCACCAGGGGCTACGCCTTGGGATATGGGTTCTTCCTCGCGAACGCCTGCGACATCATCCTGAGCGCCCGCAGCTGTAGGTTCGGAACCCCCGAGATAAGGCAGGCCGAAGGGGTCGCTAGGCTTCTGATCCCGTTCAACGTGCGTAGGAACTTGGCGATGGAGTTCCTCCTTACCGGCGACCTGATTGACGCCGAGAAGGCAGAAGCGATTGGTCTGATTAATAGGGCGGTGGAAGATGATGCTCTCGACAAGGAATTATCGAAGCTCGCCAGGAAGCTTGGGCACATAGACCTGCGAGCCCTCAAGATGAACAAGTCGATGGTAAATCGTTGGTATGGAGCGGAGAGGTTCGGACTGCCCATGGACTTCGCTGCCCGCCAAGAGGCGCTGCTGCTGGGCTCGGGGGCTTCGGTTGAATGGATGGAGCTAGCTCAGAAGATAGGTTTCAGGGAGTTCCTGAGACTGAGAGACAAGCCTTTTCGAGAAATTGACGAAGGCAGCGAGTGAAGCGAAGGCCCAACCCCCTAGCGAAAAGCCGCGCCGTCCTCGAGAAGTGGGTCGTGGCTAGGGATCATGGTTCCAGAAACGTCATCGAGCTTTTGACAGCTTCGGAACCATTCGTTGAGGTCGCTGTGGATAGCCGGAGGGATTCTGGGAAGCGCAACGGCCGTACCGAACCGCCTGCGTGATGGATACCAGTTATGATACATCGGTATCGTGTCGCCGCAGATGACGAACTCAGATTTGTCCAGCTTGACTGAGACCGACTGGGAACCCGGAGTGTGGCCTGGGGTATGAATCAATCGAATGCCATCTGAGAGTTTCTTGTCGCCGTCGATCAACTCGGCGTCAGACTTTTCCAGCGTCTCCAGTATGTCGCTGTCGTAGAACGGCGCCTGGGTCGGAAGCGGGTTTCGTGCAAACTCAACTTCCTTCGACTGCACGAAGAGCCTTGCTCGCTTGAACTTTCCAATGAACGCCGAGTGGTCTGTGTGAAGGTGCGTGAGGACCAGGTTCCTAATGTCGTCAGGCTCGACAGAGAGTCTCCGCAGGGCGGACTGGAGGAGCTGCAAGGTTCCCCTGGCCGAGTTGTTGATGCGCGCAGCCCTATTGGGTCTGAAGCCGGCATCTACCAACGTCAACTCCCGCCCGGACCTTATCAGATACACAAAGATTGGGGCCGTTACTCGGACATCGAAATCGACGCCGTAGGTCAGCTCGGCCTTCCACAACTTGATTTCTCCCACCTTCAGGCACCGGATTTCGCGGGAGGACTGCAATCGGTGCCGACCTCGCTGAGAGTCATATAAGTGGTGGCCGGACCCGTCACCGGAGGGCAAGAGTTGCTCGCTGGCTTTGCTGGGAAGATTTACAGGAAGTACGATGGTAGCGCCTTCGACCTGCTGAGCGAAGTCGTCGTCGAGGCCCTGGAAATGGCTGGAATGGAGATGAAGCAGCTCGACGGTTTGGTGACTACGCAGCTGCCGGGGATCTTCGACGGGAAGGCTAATCTGCTCATGTCCACCAACCAGGTCAGGCAATATCTGGGGCTGAAGGCCAGGTACGTCGACACTCTTGATTTTGGAGGGGCCTCCGCCCTCGCCTCAGTCCACAGAGCTTACAAGGCCATCAGGGCGGGGGAAGCCGAAAGCGTCCTCTGTCTTATCGGCGGGAAGGCCTCGGATGTGAGGGCCAAGGGGGTCACCGTGGACTCCATCGATAGGGCTTACCCGGACATATCGATTTCTCCATTCGACGAATTCCTCCGGGTTTACGACGACCTCAATCCGGTCTCGGACTACGCCTTGGCTGCCTTCAGGCACTCCAAGCTGTTCGGTACGACCGACGAGCAAAGAGCAAGGATTGCGGCCCAGCAGAGGTTCAACGCCAAAGGCAGTGCGAAGGCTCTGTTCAAAGACGACCTTACACCCGAGCAGGTGCTTGCATCGCCCATGGTCGCGGAGCCGCTGCACCTTTTGGAGATAGTGTACCCAGCAGACGGTTTCCACGCCTTCATAGTAAGCAAAAAGCAGACGCGGTTGAGGGCGCTCGACATCATCGCGTACGGCGAGGGGCATTGGCACGAGTTGCCTCCCGAGCAGGAGGACATTGTTTCGACCCCCGCCGTCGAGAGTTCCCGACGAGCCTCGTTCGAAGCCGGGAAGGCTGACGCCTACGAGCTCTACGACTCCTTCACGATAACGACTTTGATGCAGATCGAAGACATCGGTCTCACAAGGAAGGGGAAAGGCGGAGAGTTCGTCGAGAAGCACGACTTGACGTTCAGGGGGGACGTTCCGCTCAACACGGGCGGCGGGAGCCTGAACTTGGGGCAGCCAGGTTTCATGAGCGGCGGCGTCTTGCTCGAGGAGGCCCTTCTGCAGCTAAACGGCATGGCAGAGGGGCATCAAGTTTCCGGAGTCAACCGCGTATATCTCAATGGGATTGGTGGCTGGAGCCGGAGCCACTCGGTCACCCTGGTCCTGGGCGAGAAGAATTGAAGCTGGAAGAACTGGGAAGAGCGTATCATGAAAAGCTCGATGCGAATCGGCTTCCATATCTTGAGTGTGATGTGTGCGGACACAGGTTCTATTATCCCAGAAAGCTCTGCCCCAGATGCTCTTCCACGTCCCTGCAAGTCAGGGAGAGCGATGGAAGAGGCAAGATCTTCTCACTGACCCGAATTCAGAAGAAAGACGGCGGAAAGACGACCTATGGGATCGTGGAGCTTGATGGGTTCAGGATATACTGCAACATACTGGAGAAAGGGAAGGCCGACCTTGGAAAGGAGGTTAGCATGGTCTTCGTTGAATTGAAAGGGCGAAAGTACCCGGTCGCAATGGTCGACGCCTAGCGACGATGATTGTATTATCGTAGGATTCGATGCCAGAGAGGCCAGGCTACCGCCAACAGAAGAACATGCCGGCACAAAGAGACAGAAACAAAACTGTCGGTGGTTTCATGCCACCCCTAACGATTATAAATAGGCTCGATTTTTTCAGATTAATTGACTTTTGACATAAGTCACAAAGTCATCGAAGAATCCAAATGGACGAAGGCGAACACCTGGACATTCGTTTCGTTCGCCGTCGGCGTAATGATGCAAGCTTCGTTCTATAGTTGGGCGTATCTTGCCACCGGTTGGTATTCGATTGCAGTCACAAATACAGCTTTCAAGTATCTCCTGCTTGTATGGCCGAGCGTCTTCTTCATAGTCGGCATAATCTTCATGGGGGTGCTGGCGGACCGAATAGGTAGGAAGACTGCCTTCTTCATTACGATGGCGCTCTATTTTCTATCAGCGGTAGGCATACTCCTCTCCTTCAACTACTACCTCGTCCTTGTGTTCCTCGCGCTCTCACAGATTGCAGGAGGAGGAGAGACGAATACCGTGATTGCGGCCGTCCCTGAGATGTTTCCAACGCGTATCCGCGCCAAGATACTATATCTGATCTATTCCTT
>JAFLZE010000046.1 GCA_029785685.1 Nitrososphaerota archaeon
AAAGGAGGTCTTCCCGTCTATCAACGGGACCCTCGAGGCGATGCTCCTGGACGAAGGGCTTGTGGAGAAGGGGAGGATGCCGATAAGCGAGCTTGTTGCGAAGATGGATGGGGCGGGGGCGAGCTACATCATCTTCGACGGCATAGTCACCCAGAGGCTGATCGACGCGGCCGGGAGGGCGAAGGTGAAGGGCATAGTCGGGCACAGGATCGGCGAGGTCAAGAGCATGCCGGAAGGCTTGAGCGTAGGCACATTCAGGGACCTACAGCTCGAGTGACCCCGTCGGTTGATAGTAAGCGAGCTCGTCCCAAAGCAGGGCATCTGCAGGCTCACCGTCGAGTCCCCCGACGACCTCTGGACCCTCAGGAGGCTCCTCGCCCCTGGGGACACCGTGGTCACCAAGAGCTCCCGGGTCTTGAAGAGGGAAGGCGACTATTCGAGGCCTGACAAGGGGGAGCGCATCAAGGTCACGGTAGCGCTCGAGGTCGAGAGCATCGCCCTCGACAGCAGCGTGGCGCGGCTGAGGGTCCGGGGGAGGATAGTCGAGGCGAGCGACGAGAGCGTGACAAAGGCGGGCTCGCACTCGCTGCTGGTCTCGCCTGGTCAGGAGCTTACCATCAAGAAGGACGCCTGGAGGCCTGGGGACACCCGCCTGCTCGAGCCGTCCGCGGCCTCGGAGCAAAGGTTCCTTCTCGTGGCCGTAGACCGCCGAGAGGCCGGGGTCGGCCTCCTCTCGGGCTCCCACCTGACGATAGTCTCCACCGTCGAGTCGGGGGCTTCGGGGAAGCAAGGAGGGAGCGGGAAGGAGGTCGACATGCAGCCGTACTTCCGGAAGGTGCTCGAGCTCTTGAAGGCCACCTGGCGCGAGGGGGACCTCACCGTGGTGGCGGGCCCTGGGAACACCAAGCTCACCGTCGAGAACCTCGTGAGGAAGGACCCCGACCTGAGGAAGAAGGAGACCCTCGTCGAGGGGTTTGACCTAGCCGGCGCCGACGGGGTGAGGGCCCTGGTGAAGTTCGAGGGCTTCAGGAAGGTCGCCAAGGACAGCGTCCTGGTCGAGGTGCAGGAGGCCGTCGACGAGGCGATCAGGAGGATATCCAGGGGTGAGAGGAGAGTGGCCTACACGCTCCCCAGGGTCGCCGAGGCGGGGGACGCTGGTGCCGTGGAGAAGTGCATGGTCTCCGACGACGTGTTCGCCAAGAACGCCGACGAGGACGCGCTGGTGGTCGCCCTGAACTCGATAGAGGACAGAGGAGGGAAGGTCTTCCTCGTGGACTCGACCTTGGAGACTGGTAAGCAGGTCTCCTCACTCGGCGGGGTGGTCGCCCTCCTGAGGTACGATGTAGCGGGACGGCCCGCCTCTATCCGATGAGAGAAGCGACCGCGGGAAGCAGGAACTCGGTAATCACGATGAGGAGGATGCCCCCGACTATAAGGTCCTTGCCGAGGCGCCTCGCGACGTGCGTGAAGTAGAGCAGGACACCCAGAAGGAGGCATGTGACGTATGCCACGCGGACGATGTCCACCACCGCGGCGTTGACCAGGGCCAATGTTGACGTGACCTCCGCGACCAACTGCCCGGTGAAGCCCTGGGCGGCGGGAGCCAACTGGGGCGCCGCGGGCAGCCCCATCGCAGAGGCGATCGCGGGAGGGGCAAGGAGGAACGTTGGGTCCATCCACAAGATATCTCGGCCGGATATTTAATCGGCCACGCGCTCTCAGTAAGAGGGGAACGCGTTCGCGATGTACGGCCCCGCGATGACCGCGAAGAGCGCGAAGAATACCGCGAGTGTCACCCCGGTGGTCACGCGCCTCGCCAGCTCGTCGCTTATCCTCCCCCTCCCGGCGCCCCTGAGGAATGTCTCGAAGGCCTGCCCGCCGTCCATGGGGTAGATCGGGAGGCTGTTGAAGATCGCCAGGTTGAAGTTGACGAAGAACATCCAGTAGAGGGCCGAGGTTACGAGGGGTGTCAGGCCGCCGAAGGGCGAGGAGTAGACCGCGGAGAGGATAGTGGAGAACGGGACGCTCGTCTGGGCCGCGCCGAATGTGGGGATCTCCACCAGGTACGCCAGCGGGGATGTCCTGTAATAGTTCACGTAGCCGTTCGAGATACCCTTGAGCCCCGCGTAGCTCACCGTGTCCACCCCCAAGAAGGGGTAGACGACCTGAGTGCTCTGGCCGCTGGTCTTGTTGAGCACCGTCACCGTGTAGTTGCTCAGCACCACGTCGTTGACTGTCCGGGCCTGCCCGGCATGCCACACGGTCAGGCTCACGCTCTCCCCCACCGTGAACGTCCCGTTGCGCAGGACACCGAGGTCTGTGAGCGGGGCGTTGTCTATCGCGAGGATGAAGTCCCCGGGCTGGATCCCCGCGGCGCTCGCGGGGGAGCCTGGCACTACGCCGACTATGGCGGCTCCCTTGGCGGACGGGGCCATCGAGGAGACGGTGACGATGAGCAGGAGGAGGCACGCCACTCCAACGATGAAGTTGATCCCAGAGCCTGCGCCTAGTACCCTAAGCGAGTCCCTGCTCTTGACCTCTTTCATCTGCTTGTCGTCGACCTCTACGAACGCGCCTATGGGGAGGATGACGAGCAAGAGCACCCCGGCCGACTTGATCCTCAGGCCGAGGCTCCGCGCGACTATCCCATGCGAAGCCTCGTGTATGACCACTGCGACGATGACCGCGAGCCAGACGCTGAGGGGGAGGTACGGGTTGATGCCCGGGAGGAGGAAGTTTGCGAGGGGCGATATCGTCACGACGTCCGAGATTATCTGGTGGCCCTGAGGCGAGAAGTAGAGCGCCGAGACCTCGAAAGAGATGACGTACAGGGCGAGCAGCCCTGCGAAGGGGACTATGGCGAGCATGATCCATCCGAGGGGCTTGGTCACCCGCCATCGCCCGAGCCTGTCCATCATGCCGAGGCCCTGCCTCGTCCTGAGCATGAAGAAGATGAACCACCGGGTGACGGCCTTGTAGGGCTTCTCCTCGTCCACTGGTGGGGGAGGGATGTCCGGGGACGGGGAGCCTGACAAGTCGAAACCCGAGCCTCTTGGAGAACCCTTTAAGGTTTGACCTGGTGTCACGGCCGCAGGCCACATCCCTTGGACTGCTCGCGCTGCCGGGCCCACCCGGCCTACTACACGAGGAGGTACTCGGGGGAGAGCCTCTGTCCCGGATGCTTTGTAGGGTCTGTCGTCGAGAAGGTCGGGCGGACGGTCGCCGACCGCCGGATGCTCAGGCGTGGGCAGAGGGTGGGCGTCGCCGTCTCCGGGGGCAAGGACAGCCTTTCCCTCCTCAAGGTGCTGCACGACCTGGGCGGGTACGACCTGGTCGCCCTCACAGTTGACGAGGGGGTCGAAGGGTACCGCGACGAGGCGATAGAGCACGTCAAGACGGTCTGCGGCGGGCTGGGGGTCGACCTCGTCCTCGTCTCCTACCGCGAGCTCTTCGGGTTCAGCCTCGACCAGGCACTCGACTGGGAGGATGAGCGGGAGGTCTCATCTTGCAGCATGTGCGGCGTGTTCAGGAGGAGGGCGATAGACGAGGCCGCCGCGAGGGCGAAGGTGGACGTCGTCGCGACAGCCCACAACCTCGACGACCACGTCCAGACCTTCATGATGAATCTCCTCCACGGGGACGTGGACCGGCTTGCGTGGCTCGACCCGTCAGGAGGGGGAGACGGCATTCCGGTTCGGAGGGTGAAACCTTTCACCGAGGTCTACGAGGAGGAGGTAGCCCTCTACGCACTCCTCTCGAAGATACCCTTTCAGGGCACGAGCTGCCCCTACATGCACGAGGGGCTGAGGAGCGAGGTGAGGGACTACCTCAACGAGCTCGAGGCGAGGCACCCCGGAGTCAAGAACGTCCTGCTGAGCTCCGCCCTCAAGGTAACCTCTAGGATGTCGTCGGCAGTTCGAGACGACCCGGCGGGAAAGGGGGCAGTGCCCTGCGAGAAGTGCGGGAAACCTTCCTCCCGAGGGCTCTGCGGAGTCTGCAGGATGACCCAGCTGGTCCTCGAGCACGCCAAAGTCCTGAAGGCCCAGGGATGACCCCCCCCGACGCGCATTGCTCGCACTCCGCCTTTCCGGGTGGCGTCTGGGTCGGCACACGAGATGTCATCGGAACCTCCGTGCTGTCCACCGACCCGGAGTCCGCCTGTCTGCGGTATCAGCACCCTAAATATACCGGCAGCTAGCAACCACGCTCGGTGGCGGGTAGGGTAGGGAGGCTAGCCCTCTTCCGGAGCTCTAACGGGCTACAGGAGTGCCAGCAACCGTCGGGTAAAGCCATCTCTCCTCTCTCCTGCGCGCCTGGGCGGGATGATCCCACGCCGGAGCGGGCGGTCGCGAGGTGCGGGCCCCTCGAAGGAGGGGTTCTGACTCTTGATTGCCGAACCGGGTGAGGTCCGGGAGGGAGCAACCCTAAGGTGACACGGCCACGCTGCTCCGTCTACGTGCGGGACCGCCCGTGGCGTGAGACTGGGGGAGGTCGGGGTGGTGAACTCCGACGGGTCCGCCACCATTTTTGGCGAAGCCTCGGGCCCGTTAAGATCCTCCGCCGCCTGGAAGATGGTGTGCTCGAGGGATGAGGCGGACTTTCGAGCGCTCCCCGTGCAGGCACCTCCTCGAGGACCAGGGCGTCTCGGGCAAGGGTACGCCACGCCCCTGAAGAGCTGGCGGCGGTTCAACGACCTGGAGGTCAGGACGAAGGTCGCCATCAGGTACGGCGCCCGCTCCGACGAACCTGGATTCCATCCGGAACGGGCTCTGCTTCCTGGAAGGCGAGGGAGGATGGAGAATGTGCAGACGGCTGCAGCGCATTTCCGACGGCTAGTGGGCGGGAACAAGCTCCATAAGGGGCCGCGACTAGGTCCTGCCGGTCCTTGTGAGACGCTTGCTCAGGCTTGCCGCCATCGCCGCTTCGGCGAGCTTGGCCACGACGGGGGCGTCCTACGCCCTGAGCGTCGACGGGGTGCACCACTGGCTCCCCGAGCTCCAGGTGATGGGGGTCGCCAAGGTCAGGGGTTTCCCGCTCCCCTACGCGGCGTACTACCCCTCCAACGAGGCGGCCCACGTCTTCTACCCGCTGAACCTCGCGGGGGACCTCTCGGTCTGGTTCGCGATTGCGCTCCTCGCCCTTTCTGCCTTCACGCGCTGGAGGCTGGTCCTCGCACTGCTCGGGGGGCTGGGGGTGACCCTGCTCAGCCTCCTCCTGCCTCCCCTTGCGATGGCCACCCCTCTGGACGCCCCGTTGGTCTGCTTCCCCAGCCCGATGGGGTTCCCCTTCGAGTACCTGTCTCGGCTCGACTGCGGGCCATTCGGGGGCGTGACGACCCAGTTAAGCCTGGTCAACGCAGCGGCCGATCTTGCGTTCTGGACGGGGGCGACCTTCGCCGCCTTCGGCTTCGTCCTCTTCCTAGCCTACTCGCTCCGGAGGCAGGGGGTCCAGAAGTTCTCCGGGGAGGTGGCGATCTCGGTCCAGGTTGCCATCGTCCTCATCGCCGCGCTCACGACCGGCTCGGAGTACGTCTCGCCCTCCTGCAGCGCGCTCGGGGTCACCTTCTCTGACCTTCCGGCCTCCGGGCCGGGCGTGCAGTACTCCTGCGGGCGGGGCACCGTCTCCGACGGAAGACTGTCGATAACGCTCAACAACTACCACTTTGCCGAGGGGGCGAGCATCGAAGGCGTAGGCGGCCAAGGCGTCTACCTGCTCGTCAACGCGACCGTCGAGAACCTAGGGGACGGGGGAGCGCACATGTGGAACTACTTCTCGGTGACTCTGACCAACGGCACCGCTCCCGCTGCCGACTTCAGCGCGCGCAACCCCAGCGCGGTGTTCCCCGGCCAGTTCCCCAACACGTCTGCCCCCGCTTCGCCGGCGGAACTCCCGCCCCACAGCAGCGCGACCTACTGGTTTCTCTTTGGCTCGGAATCCGCGGTCAGCCTCAACGGGACGCGGAACGTCAAGCTCAAGCAGATGGTCTGGCACGAGTACGACTACGGCGAGGTAATGAGCGAGTACGGGCAGTGGGAGTGCGGCCAGTGCACTGACCTCCAGACACGGGTCCTGGTCATGGACTGAGCCGATCGTCTGCTCTGGGCGTGTGGCTCCCCTGGTCAGGGCGGGGTGAGGTTGTGGAGACCGAAGATAGTTCCCGAGGGGTTATGCCGCGGCGGACAACCAGAACTCTCTCCGCAGGGGCAATGCGAATCAAGACGGTCGCCGGAAATCGCGGTTGCAGCGCTCGTACTAGGACGCGCGTTGGCGCTTTGCTCCTCGAATGACTCCCCACATCCACCCACGAGCACCGGGTCGGCATCTCACTACGGCAATGCAGCGGGGCACGCATAGCTTGTCACTGGGGTTGCGAAACTTGCCCTCGTTGAAAGACAAGAGCTTCTGACAGACCGACTCTTCCTCTCCCGCCGAGGTTCGTCTGCCCACCATATCGAGTCGGGACCAGACATGGCCAACTGCGGGTCGGACTCTTAAGACGAGTCATCCGTTGAGGGTGAAAGTCTGAGTCTGCCCGCCGACGTAGAGAGCTAGCGGAACGCCCTGATAGCTTGCAGGAAATTCGACCAGCAACAGAGAGCACTCGTTGGGGAAGAATACTGCGGGCTCGCTCAGGGTTCCGTTGGGATCGTAGTACTGCCAAGTCTGTCGCGAGAAGTTAGAACTTGGAGAGAACTCGAATGGAGTGTAGACGTAGTTGGGATTGTCGGTGTAAGGATTCTTGAGTGATACCATGTCGACGGAAAGTGTCGATACCCCAGTCGTTCTGAGTTCGAGCGCGACTGTGTTGTTGCTTCGCAGGTCCTTGTAGTATCTTTCGAGCTCGAGAGGACCTGCGCTGGCAGAGAAATTGGTACCCTGAACGAAGGCCGGGTTCGAAGAGATTGTCGCGCAGTCGAGTGGATCCGGATTGGCGACAACTTGGAAGTGAAGCACCGCGACCTGCCCCCACCAGTCCAGCCCTTCGACAGTGTAGACGCCGGGCGCGAACGATGTAAAGTCGTAGCTGGTCGACGGAGGGAAGGTAGCGCCGCCCCAGTACCCCCAATACTCGACGCTCGCGGCGGATTGGTCGATCACCTCAACGTCGGGCGACGTAATATTGCCGCTGAGAGGGGCGAACGTCACTGCGACGGGGGGGCGACCAGGGCAGCCACCTACGGAGTAGGGGCGAATGAGCTCCAGAGAGGTCTCTTCCGAGAGATTGCCAGCCGAGTAGTTACCGCTGAAGATCTGGACCTCGATGGGATACCCGCTGCAGAGGTCAATGTTGTCGCTTCCAAGCCAGGTGCCATTCAGCGGCGGCGACACTTTGTTCTGCGTCGACATGGTGTTGTTGAGCGAGATGTGAACCGACAGGCCATTATCCCTCCATATCGTGCCGTTGGAGACGCTCAGGGACAACTGAAGTCCCAGCGTCAAGTTGCTGTTACTCGTCGAGAGCAACGATGTCCCACTTGCGCTGGGAAGGCTTTGCGCAGACGCGGTGGAAGAAAGTGAGGATGCGCCGGTGGTCGTTTCTGTCCCTCCTCGATAGGTCAGGACGGCAGCCGCGGCGACCCCGAGTAGTGCCGCTACGACTACCACAGAGATAACGGGCAACCATCCGCGATTGGTCTGGGTGTTCGTTGCTTAATTTCAGGTTACGCTTCGCTAAATGGCTATTGCACGGGTGGGTTCCGTTCCACACTTTTGCACAGGTAAGCTCGGGAAGGAAGCGAAAGACGGGGAATAGATCGGACGCCCCCATCTCAACCCACGACCGAGAGATGACGAGATGGACGCAGTACGCCGTG
>JAFLZE010000047.1 GCA_029785685.1 Nitrososphaerota archaeon
ACTCCGGGGAGCTGTTCCAGGTGATGGACGCTGTCTCGAAGACCGGGCTCGTCCACTGCATCCACGCGGAGGACAACGGGGCGGTGCGGTTCCTCTCGCGCAAGATGAGAGAGGAGGGGAGGAAGGACCCGATGGCCCACTACGACTCGAGGCCGAACTTCACGGAGGGGGTCTCGGTCTTCCAGGCCGCGGCGTTCGCCGAGGCGACCGGGGCCAGGCTGCACGTGGCGCACATGAGCACGGGCGAAGCAGTAGCAGCGGTCGCGGACGCGAAGAGGAGGGGGGCCGCGGTGACCGCCGAGACGTGCCCCCACTACCTCTGGTTCACGAAGGAGGCGCTCCTGAAGTTCGGACCCTACGCGAAGTACAACCCTCCGCCGAGGACCAGGCGGGACGTCGACGCCCTGTGGAGGGGGGTGAGGGAAGGGGCCGTCGACATCGTGGTCACCGACCACGCGCCTCACTCGGAGGAGGAGAAGAAGGCGGGGTTCGAGGACATCGCGAAGGCGCCCTCGGGGACCCCTGGAGTCGAGCTGAGGCTCCCGTTCATGCTCACCAACGGGGAGCGCCGCGGCCTGTCCGTCGCCGACGTGGTAAGGACGACGTCGACCGCCGTGGCCCGAATCTTCGGGGTCGCGGGACGGAAGGGGGACGTGAAGAGGGGGCTCGACGCGGACCTGGTCCTGGTGGACAGGAAGAAGGAGTGGACGGTGAGGGCCGAAGAGCTGCAGACCAAGGCCCGGAGCATGGTCCTCTTCGACGGGGTCAGGATGAAGGGGAGGGTCAGGGCGACCATCCTCAGGGGAGAGACGGTCTACGAGGACGGCGTCGGCTTCACAGGGCCGAGTGGCTCCATGATGCTGGGGCAGAAGGCCCGGGGACCGAGTTGACCTCGTTTTCGTAGATGACCGCGCCCTTCTTGACCACGAACCTGGCGACCGTCCTGCGCCTGAGGCACTCCCTCGGCGTCTCCGCGTCCAGGACGTTGAAGTCGGCCCTGCTCCCGGGCGAGAGGCCGTACCCCGCGAGGCGCATCGTCCTGGCTGCGTTGTGTGTGTCCATCCGAAGTATTGACCCGAAGTCCTCCGACGAGTTTAGCTGGCCTTCGTAGGCGAGGAGCCAGCCGTTGCGGAGCGGGTCGAAGTCGCCGAACGGGTTGTAGGGGTCGACCAGGTTGTCGAGCCCGTAGGAAACGTTGACCCCTGCGCGGAGGAGCTCCTTGACCCTCGTCACCCCCCTCCCCAGCGGAGGCGCCTTCGTGAAGCCGCTCACCATGGCGGTGCAGGGGTTCGTTATCACGTTCAAGCCGGCGCCCCTGATCAGCCGGATTGTCTCCGCGGCCCTGGCGTCGTCCATGTAGGCAAGGGAGATGAGGTGCGAGGCAGTCGCCTTCCCTCCGAGCCCCAGGGCGCTCACCTTCTCCGCGAAGCGCTCGACCGTGGCGGTGGCGGGGTTGACGTCGCAGTGGACATCGACGTCGACCCCCAGCTCCGATGACATCCTGGTGACCAGGTCGGTGTGGGCGTCCATGGACGCCTGCGACTGTTCCGCCTCCGGGATCCCGCCGAGGATGTCGGCCCCCTGCTCCAGGGCCCGGGCCAGCAGCTCGGGCACGCCTGAGGATTTCAGGACCCCCTCCTGGGGGAAAGCCACGACCTGGACGTCGACCACCCCTTCGAACTCCTCCTTCACCTTCGCGAGCGCCCTGACCCCCGTGAGCCCGGAGGCGTCGTCGACATCCGCGTGGGTCCTCACGAAGGTCACCCCTCCGGCCACGGCCAGGCGGAGGGCCCGGCGCGCCCGGGCGGCTATGTCGTCGGCCGTGAACCCCTTCTTCGCCTCGCGTATCCTCTCCCTCGCCTCCTGGATGGTCCTGGACTCCGGCATCCGCTCCGCCAGGAACGCCTTGTCCAGGTGGACGTGCGGCTCGACGAACGAGGGGAGGACAAGGCAGCCGCGGGCGTCTATCTCTCGTTCCCCTCTCCCAGGCACGGAGGGCTTGACATATCTGATCGTCTCGCCCTCCACTCCGATCTCGACCTTCCCTCCCCCATCCGCGACCCGCGCGTTCCTGACGACCAGGTCCATGGGGGCGCTCAGGTCCCGGGGCGCTGGCCCAAAAGCGCGGCGGCCGCCCTTTCGCCGTCGGCGTACCGCTCGCAGTAGTTGCACTGCAGCAGCAGAGGCTTGGAGCTGACTACGCGGAACCCCGCCTTCACCGGTTCCCTGGGCTGGTTGGTGACGCAGTTGGCGTTGGCGCACTTCATGAACGCAGGAAGCGACTTCGGCGGCGCGGGCTTCACCGCCCTCTCCCTCCCGCGGCTCAGGGCGAAGACCCGCGCGTCCGGCAGGAGGAGGGCCAGCATGGAGAGCCTCGCGTCCCTCGGCCCCGCCCCCTCGAGCTCTAGGACCGCGACCCCTCCCTTCCCCTCGGACGGCGCGCCCCGGGAGGAAGGGCCGAGCACCCTGAGCGCCTTCTGGGCGTCGTCGGCGGCGACGCGGACCACGAAGACCCCCCGCGCCTCCCTCGCCATCTCACTCCACCACCTCGGACAAGAGCGCCATCCTCACCGGGAGCCCGTTCGCCGCCTGCTGGAAGTACCGGGCGTGGCGGGTGGAGTCGATGTCGAGCGGGATGTCGTCGATCCTCGGGAGGTGGTGCATCACGATCATCTCGCTGCGGGCGCCCTCGAGCATCTTCCTCGTGATGAAGTAGCTCCCCTTGAGCCTCTCGTACTCCGCCGGGTCGGCGAACCTCTCCTTCTGCAGCCTGTTGACGTAGAGGACGTCCAGCTCCCCCAGGACGTCGTCCACGCGCTCCAATTGGTGGTACCTCACGCGGGCGCCGTCGAGCTGGTCCAGGACCTCCTTCCTCATCCTCAGCGCGGGGGGGCTCACGAGGAAGAGCTCGACGTTCCTGAACATCGTCAGCGCTATGGCCAGCGACATCGCGGACCGAGTCTGCCTGAGGTCCCCCAGCAGGGCTATCTTCACGCCGTCCACTCCCCCCAGCTCCCTGCTGATGGTGTACATGTCGGTGAGGGTCTGGGTCGGGTGGTGGTGGGAGCCGTCCCCCCCGTTGAGGACGGGCACGTCGGACACCTCGGCGGCTAGCTTCGCGGCCCCCTCTATCTTGTGCCTCAGGACTATGACGTTGGCGTAACTGGACCCCATCCTGACGGTGTCCGCCAGGGACTCCCCTGTCACCACCCTGGCGCTGGACGGGTCGGCGAAGCCGACGGCGGACCCTCCCAGCCTGACCATGGCGGTCTCGAAGCTCAGCCTGGTCCTGGTGCTGGGCTCGAAGAACATGGTGCAGATGACGCGCCTCTTCAGAAGGTCGGTGCCCGTCTTCGTGAACCTCTTCATCCCATCCGCGGCCTGGAATACCCTCTCGACTTCGCGGCGGGAGAAGTCGGTGATAGCCACGAGGTCCCTCCCCTTCAGCCCGTCCCTCTTCGAACGAGAACCCCCCGCGGGCAACCCGGTCCCCTCCGAGCCTGGCCGCAGGTCAGTCCTTCCAGCTGTTCGCCAGATCGATTGCCCTGGCGAACCAGACGTCGGGCCTGGTCTGAATGTACTGCAGGGTCCGCTCGAGCAGCATCAGGTGGTGGGCCCTACCTGTGCTCTCTGGGTGGAGGACGAACATGTAGAATCCGTCCTTCTCGTTGTCGTACATGTAGTCGAACTCCTCTTTCCAGTTCTCGAAGACGTGCGAGGGCGCCTCCAGCCTGGGGTAGAACGAGTTGACCCCCAGGAAGTAGGCGAGGTCGTCCATTATCAGCTCGTTGACCGGGATGTTGAGCAGGTCGACCTCCTTTCCGAAGGTCGGCGGCCTGTCGAAGTGGTACACGTCCCCGTCCCTGACCTTGGAGGCGTGGAAGTCGTGCGGGCCCATGTGCTGCGAGATGTACTTGAACCCGTACTCCACCATCAGCTTGACGCTGATGGGGCTCAGCTCGTTGGCGGCGGGAATCTCGAACGGCACGCGGTAGCCGTAGGGCCTTTCGCCCGTGGTCCTCTTTATCGCGTCTATCCCCTTCTCCCACATCTCCCTCTCCTGCTTCTCGTTCAGGGAGGCCGGGCACTCGTGGAAGTACCCATGGTGGGCGATTTCGTGCCCCTTCGAGTGCATGGTTTTGATCAGGTCAGGATAGGTGTCTGCGATGACCCCCGGGACGAAGAAGGTGGCCTTTATGCCGTACTTGTCGAGAAGGTTCAGGATCCTCGGCATCCCCGTGACGATGCCGAACTCCCCCCTCGAGAAGTTGATCGGCCCATAGTTCCCCGACCCCATGAGCCCCACCGCCCTCATCCGGAGCATTATCGACCAGGCGTCCATGTCGAAGGAAACGCAGACGGCAGCCTTCTTACCCTTCGGAAGCACCAACGACATCGCTGCTCGGCACGGGTGAAGGAGCACTGTATAAAAATCTGCGTCGGGCCCAATCCCTTCCGGCTCCGGATCGCTAGTCCCTCTCGCCAGCCAAAGCCTTCGTGCACGCCCCGATCGAAGCCCTGACGGCCCGCGCCTCGTCCTCAAGCCCCATGCCGGGCCCCCCCGCGCCGAACATTCCCGGGAGCGGGGGGAGGTGCAGCTGCCCCACCAGGCACCCTCCCCCTCTCAGGGAGGCCCAGTGGAGCAGCGAATACAGCGCGGCGTTCCTCACGTGGGTCCCGGCTTCGTAGGATGGGAAGGCGGGGAGGCCGGCCCCCCTGATGGCAGCGACCACGGCGTCTGCGGGGAGGGTGGATGCGTAGACGAGGGGGCCCCCGGGGACGACCGGGACCCCTGAGGGGGTGTTCCCTTCGTGGTCGGGGATCACCTTGTCCCCGACGAAGGAGCTCATGACGTTCACCGCAATCCTTTCGACCTTGACCCAGGGGGGGAGGTCCCACGCCAGCGAGATGGCCACGTCGGGGCTCCACCTCCGCAGCGCCCTGGCGGCCTGCTCGGAAATCGTGCGGAAGTCTTCTACCAGCTCGGCCCCGACGGCTTCGCCCGTCCGTTCGAACTCGGACACGAGCTCCATCGACGGGCTCCTTCTGCCAGGGAGGGGCGTGAACCCCGTCAGAAGGACGCGCACGGGGCGGCCAGGAAGCGGCCTACGGCTATAAGAGTTCGGAGCGCGCCGTCCGTCGGAAGCCCGGTTCAGGTTAATATCCCGTCGGGTCGCTGCCGGGGGCGGCGTGGTGTCTTCTAGGATATTCTTCATCACAGACGTCCACGGCTCGACGAGGTGCTTCAAGAAGTTCTTGAACTCGGCCAAGTTCTACAAGGCGAACGTGCTCGTGCTCGGCGGCGACATCACAGGTAAGGCGCTCATCCCGCTGGTGGACCAGGGGGACGGGACTTTCAGGTGCGCCTTCGAGGGGGAGGAGCTCTGGCTGAAGAGCAAGGAGGAGGCCGAGCACCTGGCCGCCAGGGCCGCCGACTCGGGGCTCTACACCCGGGCCATGAGCAGGAAGGAGGTGGGGGAGCTGTCGGCGGACCCGAAGGAGGTCACGCGGGTCTTCAACGAGGCGATGGTGAGCAGGGTCGGGGAGTGGATGGCCCTCGCCGAGGAGAGGCTCGGGAAGAGCGGGGTGAGGTGCTACATATCTCCGGGGAACGACGACATCTTCGACATAGACCGGGTGCTGAGCTCGTCTCCCTACGTTGTCAACCCAGAAGGGATGGTAGTCGACCTGGACGGGGGGCACGAGATGATCACCCTCGGGTACACCAACCGCACCCCGTGGAAGAGCCCGAGGGAGGTGGACGAAGACGAACTGAGCAGTATGATCGAGAGCATGGTCGTGAACGTCAAGGACATGAAATCAGCTATCTTCAACATCCACGTTCCCCCAATCGACACCATCCTCGACAAGGCACCAATGGTTGACAGGGACCTGAAGGTGGTTGTCAGGGGGAACCAGGTGCAGACGGTCTCGGCTGGGAGCTCGGCATGCAGAAGGGCCATCGAGGTGCACCAACCACTTCTGGGGATTCACGGACACATCCACGAGTCCAAGGGGGTCGTCAAGATAGGGAAGACCCTCTGTGCCAACCCGGGGAGCGAATATGGTGAAGGGGTCCTACGCGGGTTCCTGGCTCACCTGGACGGGGACAAGATCCGGTCCTACCTGCTGACCTCGGGTTAGACGACTACTCTGGCGGGATTTCCTTGTACGCGAGGTTGATGTTGACTCCGCGTGCCTTGTTGTAGTAATAGGAACCGACGAACAGGACGATGCCAAGGAGAAGGCACCCTATCAGCCAGCTGAACGTGAAAGAGTTGATGGACCACATGCTCTGATAGGCCAGGAACTGGTAGGCGATGAAACCGAAGACTAGAATGTTCCCGACCCCTGCCAAAGGCAGAATCACCTTCACGATGCCAGTCTCCTTCCTGATGCCGTGCACAATCGCAGCGAGTCCGACTATCATAAAGTAGATCATCGATGCCAGAATCGCCCCGAAAAGCGGGTTTGTTCCGGCGCCAAGAGTCGAAGTCGTGTAGTTGTATGCCGCATAGCCAACTAGGAATATCGACACGACAAGCGATATGATGAACGCCTTCACCGGCGAGCCGAACCTTGGATTGACATCAGAGATGGTGGAGGGGAGGAACCTGTCGAAGGACTGGGCAAGAAGGTATCTGGAGATCACGATTATGCCGTAGGCGAGGATCCCCAAGTTTGCGAAAATCCACCCGAGACCGATGAACGCAGCCACGACCGAATTGCCCGAAAGGCCCATTGCAAGCGTCCAAAAGTTGAACCCGACAGGCATTCCGTAGACGTAGGCCGGGGTGGAGAACGCGCCGTTGATGAACTGCTGGCCTCCCGCCCAATACATAACCCCTATGCTGCCGATCAGAAAGGCGAAGGCCAGGACCGCCGAGATTGGGACGTTCCACCTTAAGGCGCTCTTCCCCTTTATTTCGCCCGCCACGGCCGGAGCCGCGTTCAGCCATGGAAAGACGAACGCCGCTATCAACGGGAGGAGGAATATCGTCGGGCCCCAGGCGAACCCCGTCGAGCCTCCAGGGCCGCCTGTGTTGATTCCAGCTGCCACGTTGGCGTAGGTCGACGAAGGAGCGCTCGAGTTCGTGAAGAGGCCGTTTCCTGTCACCCCGTTGATGTAGTTCTGGACCCCGTGGGGACCCACGGCGAGGTAGGTGCCGATGGCTGTGAGCAGCGCCACAATCCCCACAATCGTCAGTATCGAAACCACCCTGTACCCCACCTTGGGCCTCACGATGTTTATTCCGATCAAGATAGCAAAGATCAGAATGCCAATCACG
>JAFLZE010000048.1 GCA_029785685.1 Nitrososphaerota archaeon
AACTCTACCTGGGCGTCGATGGGGTCCATCCCTGCATTCAGGGCGAGGGCGAGCGGTATGGCCTGTTACTCCCAGCGATCGGCATCCCGCTGAGCAGCATAGGCAACCTGAGCACACTCACGGTGACCTTCGCGAACCAGCACTTCTTAATCGGCGGCTTCCTCATAGCAGTCATCACATTCATCATCGTCGCCTTCGTGATCTTCCTCATCGTCAAGATCGCCAGCCATTACAAGATTCAGTAGAGCTCTCCCATCTTTTTTCATCCCGCCCCGAAGTGTGAATCGTTAAGCATAGTGTCAAGTGTAATTGCCTCAGTCAGTCATGTCCAACCTCGGCAGAGTAACCTCCGAGGATTACGTTGAGCAGCAGTAAGTTCGAGAAAGGTTGGAAGACAGAAGAGAAGGAGCCCTTCGGTAAGATGGTCCGGGAGACCGTCCGGGGGCCCCAGGCGATGCGCCCACAGATCCAGAAGGCGACCCAGCAGTTGGGCAACGAGATCACGCGGCTGGACCAGGCGATGGGCAGGCTGAAGCAGCGGGAGAATTCCATCTTCAAGAAGACGGTCACAGCCGTCCAGGCGCACGATCAGGAGTCCAGCAAGGCCTACTCCAACGAGCTCGCCGAAGTCCGCAAGATGGAGAAGATCGTCACCCAGTCGAGGATTGCCCTGGAGCAGATCAACACCAGGCTACAGACCGTCACTGAAATCGGAGACTTCGCATCCACCATCGCCCCGGCGATTGGAGTGATCAAGAACGTGCGCGCCACGCTCGGTGAAGCGATGCCCGACGCCCAGGGAACCCTCGGCGAGATAGGGGCGCAGCTCAACTCCATAATGGTGGACGTCGGCCAGATCACAGGGACGACCTTCTACCAGGCGGAGAACAGCGAGGAGGCCAACAGGATCCTCGCGGAGGCCTCAGCGGTGGCGGAAAAGCGCATGGCCGATTCCCTCCCCGAGGTCCCGAACACCGGCCAGTCTATCTTCACTAGCGAGTAAGCGGGCTTCAGGGCGTCTGGCGCAGGCGGTCTCGAAACCCCATTCCTGTGCCCCCCGCGCCCGGTACATGGCTCGCGGTGCCAGCTTGTCGGCCGTGACATCGGTCTGATCCCCCGGGCGACCGCTATGGAGGGGAAGACGTGCTCCAGAGCAGCTCAATGAACTGCTTGAAGTGACTCGCGACGGCGGGGCTGTCTATCCACCCGCAGGCAGAGTGGTCTGGCAGGCCGATGAGCGCCACCTTGTCGTCCACAAGAAGGTCGAAGGCCACCTGGTTCCCTGTCCTGATGTCCACTCCGGGCGGCAGGAGCCCTACCCCTCCCTCGTCACATATCGCCCTCACGCTCACCCCCCTCTCCAACGCCTCTGAGAGGAGCTCCATGGTCTTGGCATCCTCCAGCCCCATGGCGGGCGCCACCAGCATCACGGTCTCCTTGGCCCCCCTGAGCAACTCGTAGATCTTGGCAAGGACTTTCTCGCCTCCACGGATGGTGTAGACAAGCTCGGCCTCCAGGGTGGGCTGCGGGCTGTACAGCCTGTCCAGGGCGTCGAACGTCTCCTCGACCCTGGCCTCCACCATCGACTTGATGCCGGACGGCTCCTTCGCCCGGTAGGTCGCCGGTTTCTTCACCACCAGATCTGCCCACCCCTTCGAAGCCAGACCCCTCAGCGCCGTGTACGCACTCGGCTTCGGAATGTCTGCGTCGTCCGCGACCTTCGCCGGGTCCGCCGGCCCCAGGGCCGCCAGTGAGACGTAACACCTCGCCTCGTACCTCGTGAGCCCAAGATTCTGGAGTTCGTCTAGCACGTCGCTCCTGTGCACGCAGAAAGGCATGGCAAAGCTCTTATATAGTATTTTAGTAGCGTTTGCGACTACTTTTGCCAGGGAACCACGACTACGACGTGATCATCGCAGGCGGAGGGATGTCCGGCCTGATCACGGCCGCCTCGATCGGCTACCACTCGAAGGGCAAAGCACGAATCCTCATCGTCGACAGGAACAAAGAGGACGAACCGGGAAAGAAGACCCACAACGGGTGGACCTGCGGCGACGCAACAAGCAAGCGCTCTCTGGACTATCTCGCGGAGCACATCGGGATCCGCTACGAGTCCCCCGAGCTCGAGCACCCCGTGAAAGGGGTCTATGTCTACTCCCCCGACAGGCAGACCAAGGTCCTGTTCGAAGGGGAGGGGTACCTCTTCAACAGGAAACTGGCGCCCCGGAGGCAGGTCAACGACGCCAAAAAGGCCGGGGCGGAGTTCATGTATGGGGCCACGGCCGAACGGCTGCTTGCAGAGGGCGGGAAGATCACCGGAGTCTCAGGGAGGAAGTCGGACGGCTCAGCGTTCAGCCTGACCGCCAAGGTCGTCATCGACGCCACCGGCGCCTCATCCACTTTAAGACGGTTCATGCCGATATCTTCGAAGATTGAGAAGGAAATCGACCCGGACGACGTCGTGGGGACCGGCAGGTACATCCTCGACTTCGAGCCCGCGGCGGACCAGCCGTCGTACTTCTCTCCTGACTATTGCATCATACACCTCGACCAGTTCATCGCCCCTGCGGGCTACGCCTGGGTGTTCCCGAAGGGGAAGAAGAAAGTGAACATAGGCCTCGGGGTCTCTCACTCAGGGCTTGCCAGGAGGAACAGGCGCTTCGGGCTCGACGACAACCTCCAGTCCCTCATCGACAGGTACCTGGCCGAAAACCCGGTGATCAAGAACTACGCGCAGCCCTCGGACGACGCGAACTCCGGCAACACGAAGGGCAACTGGCAGGTGCCGGTTAGGCGCCACAACGACTGCATGGTGGCCAACGGCTTCGCCGTGGTGGGTGACGCGGCCTGGATGCCGAGACCCATCGACGCCGGGGGCATCAGCCCTTCCATCTACGGCGGTACCATCCTAGGCAAAGTGGTGGCCGAGGCCCTCGAAGCCGGAGACACCGGCGAAGCCGGGCTTTGGAAGTACAACGTGGAGTACATGAACACCCACGGATACCCCATGGCGAGCTTCGAGGTCCTAAGGAGGTACCTCCAGACCGTCACCGACGACCAGATCAACTACGGCATGAAGCACTTCCTCTCAGAGGAGGACGTGAACGCGATCACGGAGAGGAAGCACCCCGAGTTCAACCAGGCCCGCTTCATGAACCCTGCCATGTGGTACCGGGTCCTCGGTCAACTGTCACTAGCCAGGGGGCTGAGATACACCGTCAAGAAGAGCGCGGCGCTCGTGGAGATCAACCTTGCCTACCCGTCGACCCCGCAAGGCTTCGAGGGATGGCAGAAGCGCCTCGGGAGCGAACTCAGGGAGACGGTCGAGAAGTTCAAGCCGCTCGACGTCGCGAACTAGATATAGCCTAGGGTGGGCTGCGGGCCCATGGTCGCTCTACCCCCAAAGGTCAGGAAGTTCCTCGACGGCAAGCACATCGGCAAGCTGGCCACGGTCATGGACGACGGCTCGCCCCACGTCACTCCCATCTGGTACATGAGGGAAGGGGACAGGGTGGTCATCAACACAACCACCACCAGGGTGAAGTATCGCAACATCGAGCGCGACGGGAGGGTCTGCTTCCTCGTCGACGACGGCTATCCATATGTGATCCTATTCGGCAAGGCGAGGATCGCCAGGGAGCGTGATAGGATGAAAGACATCGAGAAGCTTGCCATCAGATACACGGGCAAGCGGGCGGGGATGAAAGCTGCCAGGACGAGGTTCTGGAATGAGCCCCGGGCCTCCATAGAGATTCTCCCGGAGCGGGTGGTGGTCGACCTCTAGGTCACTTCATCGCGCGGAAGAAGAAGTCAGTCACGAAACGGCTGTAGGTCTCCCGGTCCTGGCTCTTCGCGAAGTGGATGTGCTGGAAGATGACCCGGTTGAGCATCCCCAGGAGGCAGTCGACGGCCAGCTTCGCATCGGTTTTGCGGAAGTACCCCTTGGATATGGACCTCTCCACCAGCGTGGCCGCAATCTCCTTGATTTTCTCAAGGTCCTCTGAGACCCTATCCGCGCTCTGCTTGTCGAGCGTCGCCGAGTCTCGCATGTAGAGGCCTATGTCGAAAGTGTGCTCCGGGAAGGTGGTGAGATACATCGCGATGAACGATTCGAGCCCCTTCCTGGGGTCTGAAGCCTTCGAGGTATGCGACAGCTCCCCGATGAAGTCCTCCATGGAGATCTGCCTGCGGGCGACGGCATCGAAGAGCCCCTTCTTGCTCCCAAAGTAGTAGTAGATGACCGGGGCTGTGGTTACGGAATCCTTGCAGATGTCTCGCACTGAGACGTTGGCGAATCCCTTCTCCGCAAACATCCGGGAGGCAACCTGGAGGATCTTCTCCGCGGTCGCGGGGTGCCCCTCAGATTGCATCGTCACGCGAAGAGCCCAGTTGGCTATTAAGGGTTGACGAAGCTTCCTTTAGTCGAAGTCGCCGCCTTCGCCGCCCATCCCACCCGCTCCACCTGGGGGACCGGCAGGGGCCTTCGACTTACCTGCGGCTATGACGTCGTCAATCCTCAGTATCATCGATGCCGCCTCAGTGGCCGACCTGATGATTTGGATTTTGACAGCCAGGGGCTCGAAGACTTGGCGCTGGTACATGTCCTTGATCTTCGCGTCCGCCGCCTCGATGCCGTACCACTTCCCGTTCTCGGTGGCATGCTTGGCCCTGAACTCTACCTGGGCGTCGATGGGGTCCATCCCTGCATTCAGGGCGAGGGCGAGCGGTATGGCCTCGAGCGCCTCGGCGAACTTCTGGGCAGCAAGCTGCTCCCTTCCAGACAACTTGTCAGCCCACTTCAGGACCTGGGACGCGGCTTCCGCCTCGGCAGCGCCTCCGCCGGCGACCACGGCCGGCCTCTCGATGACATCCTTGGTCACCATCAGCGCGTCATGCAGGGACCTCTCTCCCTCATCCACTATGCGCTGGGTGCCGCCCCTCACCAGGATGGTCACAGCCTTCGGGTTCTTCGCGTCCTCGATGAACACCCACTTGTCTTCCTCGACCTTCCTCTCCTCGACGTGGCCCGCGTAGCCCAAGTCTGCCGCCGAGAGGTCCTCGAAGTTGTTCACTACCCTTCCGCCTGTGGCCTTCGCCAGCTTGGTCATGTCTGACTCCTTCGCCCTCCTCACGGCGATGATCCCTGCCTTGGCGAGGTAGTGCTGAGCGATGTCATCGATGCCCTTCTGGCATATCACGACGTTCGCCCCGACGGCGACTATCTTGTCCACCATCCCCTTCAGCATCTTCGTCTCCTCGTCCAGGAACTTCTTCATCATGGTGGGGTCGTTGATGTTCAGCTTCGCATCGAATTCGGTCTTCTCTATCTCGAAGGGTGCGCTCACCAGGGCTATCTTCGCCTTGTCGGCCGACTTCGGCATCCCGGAGTGGACGACTTCCTTGTCGAGGACGATTCCTTTGATCAGCCTCGTATCCTTGAGCGAGCCGCCCGGCTTCTTCTCGACCTTGATATTGTCGATGTCGACACGGAACCCCTTCTCCGTCTTTTCAGCGACCGCGAGGGTAGCGTCTACCACGAGCTCGGCTAGGTCCTGCGCCTCCTTGGAGACCAGCTTGGTCTGCATGCTGGTCCGTGCGACCTTCGTGAGCCATTCCTTGTTGTCAGGGCTGACCTTCTCTGCCACGGCCTCCAGCGCCTCCATGGCTTTCCTCGACGCCTTCGAGTAGCCGTCGACTATCACGGTCGGATGGACGTCCTTGTCCAGGAGCTCCTCCGCCTTCTCGAGCAGGGCTCCGGCAAGCACGACCGCCGAAGTGGTCCCGTCGCCTACCTCGTTGTCGGTGGTCTTTGAGACCTCTACGAGCATCTTGGCGGCCGGGTGCTGTACGTCTATCTCCTTCAGCATTGTCGCGCCGTCGTTGGTTATGGTGACGTCGCCCAAGGAGTCCACGAGCATCTTGTCCATGCCCCGCGGGCCGATGGACGTCCTCACGATCTCCGAAATCAGCTTCGCGGCGGATATGTTGTTCCGCTGCGCTTCTCTTCCTCGGCTCTGGCTCGACCCCTCCTTAAGAATCAGGACGGGCTGCCCGGATTGTGTGACGGCTGGAATAGCGGTCGTCGACATATGGAATCTGGAACCGGTATACAACCGGTGGTATATTAGAATTACTTGTGGGCCCCTCTTCTGGGGGGAGTCGCCGAACCATCAGCGCCGAGGCTGCTCTGGTTCGTCTTGGTCTTGCCCCGACCCCGGATTGCCTTCTCGATGGCTCTGGCGAGGCCGAAGTCCCATGCCGTGACCCCTCCGGATGAATGGGTCTGCAGGGAAAGTGTGACAGCCGTGTATCTCACGTGGATGTCCGGATGGTGCTCCTGCTTCTCGGCAACCCTCGCGACCTTGTTGACGAAGAGGATGCCGTCCATGAACTCCTCGAAGTCGTAGGCCTTGGTGATGAATCTCCCTTCCTTCTTCCAACCATCCAATCTCTTCAGTCTGGCGTCAACCTCAGCACGGCTCAGGAGCCTGGGCATAGGCACGCTTGACACTGCCTTGGTCTTTAATTTAGCGAACCGGCAATGCGATTTGACAACGTGCGTTAATCTGGCCTTTCCCGGATGTTCACGAAATCTTGCAGGAGAAGAAGGTCCTCCAGAGCGCAGCGGAGTCTTTAGCCCGAGTCGCGGAGGCGAAGTCCGAGGTCGCGAGGAGGGCAGACGCGTCCGCCCTATGCCGAAATGTCGAAGGCCTCACCAAACCCAAGTCCCCTTCATCGACAATGAAGAAAGCCGGGATCGCGTTGATAGCGGCACCCGACCCTGTGACCGGCGTGGCGGGGGTGGCCCTACTCGCCACGTCATTCGCCATGAAGAGCAAAGAGCCAGCGAAGATCGGCGACATCGCCGAGGAGACAAGGAAGCTACTCCGCGAAATCCAGTCCTTTAGACTTTAAGTAACCGAGGGCTCGCCGCATTCTAGATGGAGCTGAAGCCGACGAAGGGGCTCGTGGTCAAGGTCAACGCCCGACGCGAGGCAATCTTCGGGGACGAGTCGGTAAACGTTCAGAAGGTCAACATAGACAACGGTGCCAGGGAGGGAGTCATGACGGGCAGAGCCCTCGTCGGGTTCTGCGAAGTCGAAATGAAGAAGCTCGACGGTCACAACCACTGGTACCCCATCGAGGACCTCGCAGGGGAGCATGGCGAGAAGATAGTGGAGGAAGAGATACCGATAGAGCTTGACGAAGGCGAGGGGTCCGAAGAAGAGTCCTAGCGGCGTCGCCGCCT
>JAFLZE010000049.1:0-1200 GCA_029785685.1 Nitrososphaerota archaeon
TCCCCCGGCTTCGCGTCCACTGCCCTGACGCAGTCCTCCAGGACGACCACCTTGAACCCGGCACCCCGAGCGTCCAGGGCGCTCTCCTTGACGCAGTAGTCGGTAGCCAGGCCTCCGATGTACACCTCGTCGATCTCGAGCTCCTTCATGGCTGCTTCCAACCCCGTCCCCTGGAAACCGGAGTAGGCCTCCTTCAGGGGGTTTTCCCCTTTGCTGAAGACCGTGGCACCTGGGGGCACCCTAAGGGTCGGGTGGAACGCCGAACCTTTGCTCCACTGCACGCAGTGAGGAGGCCAGACTCCTCCCTGGTCCACAAAGGACATGTGGTTCGGCGGATGCCAATCCCTGGTGAAGAACACATGGAACCCGAGCTTCCCGAAGGTGTCGATTGCCGCGTTGAGCCCCGGGATTGTCTGGTCCCCCCCTTTGACCGCAAGGGCGCCTCCGGGGCAAAAGTCCACCTGGACATCGATGACCACCAACGCCGGGCGCACCGGCATCACCTCCAGACTAGAGCCGGCGTCGCTCCTCTGAGCCTATCCAGCTCGCCCCTGACCCTGGCTCTGATGGCATCGATCTCCTCGAAGCCGCCCGCCAGCCTTCCCTTCTTCAGGACCTGCTTCAGCATGGGGGTCGAGCCCTTCGGCTTCGAGGTGCCGTCGAGCACCACGGTGTCCCTGAAGCCAGCAGCCCTGTAGACGGCTTTGCGCCCGCCTAGTCCTCCCCTCTTCGCCCTGAACTCCCTCTTCTCGCCCTCCCCGACCTCCACTATCTTCGCGCTCAAGTCGATGACAGGAGGATATGCGACGGCCGTCCCGACGCCGTAGCCGTCGACGATCGGATTGAGCCTGCCGATGGCCTCCTCGTCCAGCCTCCCCGAGGCTATGATCTTCACGTCCTTCCCTCCACGTATGTCCAGCTCCCAGCGCACCTCTTCGGCTATCTTCGTGAAGTCCCCGCGCCTCGATGCGGGGGTGTCCAGCCGCACCCCCCAGAGCTTCGGACCCAAGACCTCGAAGGCCTTGATTGACTCGGACTTCTCGTCCCAGAAGGTGTCGACCAGCGCGACGCGCGGGGTGCTCCTCGGTACCGTCTCGTCGAACAGGCGCCAGGCCCTCTCCTGGCTCCCAAGCATCTGGACGAGGGCGTGCGGCATCGTCCCTGACGGCTCTATGCCCAGGAGCTTCGCCCCCAAGACGT
>JAFLZE010000049.1:1296-4144 GCA_029785685.1 Nitrososphaerota archaeon
CCTGGCTCCCAAGCATCTGGACGAGGGCGTGCGGCATCGTCCCTGACGGCTCTATGCCCAGGAGCTTCGCCCCCAAGACGTTGGAGACGCCGTCGAAGCCGGCGACATAGCATGCCCGCTCGACCAAAGGCGCCAGGGCAGGGTGCACCCTCCTGGTGCCGAAGCTCAGGAGGAGCTTCCGGCCCGTGGCCAACCTCAACTTCGCAGCCCTCGTGGATATGCTGGTGGATGAGGAGAGGAGCCCCAGCAGAGGGGTCTCGTACTCTGCAAAGTCGGAGTATCTGCCCTCTATGGTGAGCAACGGCTCATAGATGGCGGTGTTCCTGTCCGCCACGAAAACAGAGCCCTCGTCGAAAGCCCAGACGTCCACCGGAAGGCCCTCGAGCAGCTTGATTGCCTCGTAGACGCCGGTGAGGAGACCCCAGTTGTCGGCGTATGGGACGTCGCGCGCGAACACTTCCATGACGACCTGCGAGTCGACGTTGTTCCGCCTGAGGACCTGCTTCGTGTGAAGGAAGTAGGCATCGGTGGTCGCAGCGGTCCTGATCTCCTTCTCCGTGGCCAGCCAGAAGAGCCGGTCGTCTAGGTCGGCGCGAGTCATCGAACTCGGGGGCGGGCCGTCCGGCAAAAGGGTTTCCCCCGGCCGCAAGGTGGCGGAGGTTGACTAACCCTTAAACGCGGAAGGCGTCAGGCCGGGAACCGGTGGGCCGGTAGTTCAGCGGTACGAACGTCCGCCTCGCACGCGGAAGAACCCCGAAAGGGCTCCAAGGTCGGGGGTTCAATTCCCCCCCGGTCCACCTCCTGCTAGTATTTGGCATCACTCACTCCCTAAACACAGGGTAAATTGCCGCCCGATGACGAAGACAACGTCCCCTGGCTGTGAGACCAGCTGTCCGACCCAGAGATGCGAGAGATGGAGCGGTTCTTCAGGATTGAGGTGTAGCTTGGACTCGGCTGAGCGTGGTTCTCAGCCGCCCCGAGGCAACCGCTGCGTCCCTATCTAAGCAGCCGACGGCGCGCCAGAGCTGGCAGGGCGGCCCATAAGAGGCTCAGCATCAGAGAGACCGAACTGCTTCCCCAGGTCAGACCTCAGGCCTTTGTACCTGTTCCGGACGGTGACCTCGGTGACTCCAGACGCCTCTGCGATTTCCTTCTGGGTCTTGATCTCTCCCTCGATGACCCCTGCGAGATAGAGTGCCGCAGCCGCCAGGCCCATGGGTGACTTCCCAGCGGAGATTTCCCTCTCCTCCGTGACTCTCACTATCTCGATGGCCTTGCGCGCGACCTTCTCAGACAGCCCTACCATGGACGCTATTCTGTTGACGTTCCTTGCTGCGTCAGCCACCGGCATAGTCAGGTCCATCTCCCTCAGCAGTATGCGGTAGTCCCTCGCTACGGCTTTCTTCTCCAAGTTATTCGCCGCAGCTATGTCCTTGAGTGTCCGCGGGGTCTCTGTGTCTCTCATCGCGGCGTACAGCGCGGCCGCTGAGATTCCTATGATGGAACGGCCACGAAGGAGGCCCCTCTCGAGCGCCTTGCGGTAGATGTAGGCGGCGCGCTCTCTGACAGCCTGGGACGTGCCCAGTTTGTCGGCCATCTTCTCGAGCTCGCGGAGGGCGACGCTGAGGTTCTTCTCCTTGGCCCCGAATGCTGGGGAGCGGTTGTCCCATCTCCTTAGCCTGTCGATGGTGGTACGCATGGGCGAAGCAAACGACCTCCCTGATGCGTCCCTGTTCGAGCTGCCTATCATGGTGGAGAGACCCATGTCCCTGTAGATGATGGACGTGGGGGCGCCCGCGCGGGCCCTGTCCTGGCTCTTTTCGTCGCTGAATGAGCGCCACTCCGGTCCCTGGTCGATGGACTTCTCCGTGATCACGAACCCACAGTCGCCGCAGGTAAGCTCGCCGGTGCTGACGTCTTCGACCAGCGTCCTCTTGCCGCAGTTGGGGCACCTGTCCGATACTTGAAGCGCCGATGTTCTAGAATATCTCATGGTATCACTATACAACCAAACGATGGTATCCCTATTTAAGCATGGTAGTATTCCCGTAGTTAGTTACCACTCCTGAGTTTACCAGCGAAGCGTGACGCCCTGGGATTCAGCGCCCGCCTGGCGAGGCGGAGGCAGACGTATCACCAACTCCGGAACTGGACCATGGAAGATGCCTGAGAAGATGGTCTGGCTTCGATTACGGGATTACTTGCCCTGGTCCCATCAGGCAAGGCGACCGTCAGCGTGGAAGCTGGCCGTCGCTGCCCGGTCTGGAGAGGAAACGTCGTGCGACGGCACCACGTACAGCGAAATCTCGTCGTCAGCGTCCCTAGAGGCAGGAGACCAGCCGTCGAACGTCCAGACGTATGAGACGACCCTGGCGCCGGGCCTGAGCTCCGAGAGTAGCTTCGCCTTCAGCTTTCGGTTTGCCCCCTGAGAAAGGAAGAGCGTGACTACCGTCGCCTCGCTCAGGTCTACGTGGAAGAAGTTCCCCCAGACCACCTGCACCCGGCCCTTGAGCCTGTTGGTGCCCACCGCGAACCTCGAGAAGAGCACGCGAATCGGGTCGGCCTCTACGCCGACCGCCGTGGCATGGTAGGTCTTCGCTGCCTCCACCAGGATCCTCCCATCCCCCGAACCGAGGTCGTATACCACGTCCGACGGCCCTACGCGGCACATCTCAAGCATCTTCCTCACCTTCCTCCTTGAGGTGGGCTGCCAACCCGCGCCGATGAAGGCAGACCACAGGAGGAACATGCCCAAAGCCGACGCTGAGGAGATGAGCATCCAGCCCAGAAGAGCGGCCAACCGGTCGTATGGAGGCGCGCAGGAGATAAGGCTGTTTCGAGCGGCCCT
>JAFLZE010000049.1:4242-7095 GCA_029785685.1 Nitrososphaerota archaeon
CGATGAGCATCCAGCCCAGAAGAGCGGCCAACCGGTCGTATGGAGGCGCGCAGGAGATAAGGCTGTTTCGAGCGGCCCTATCGAGCAGCCAAGGTCGACCTTCTGGTGCCAGCCCCGGGACTCAGCCGTTCGAGGCTTTCCTTGACAGCTGGGTGCCGCAAACGGGGCAGGTGGCGAGCTTCGGGTTGGTGTAGGTCTTGCCGCAACCCCGGCAATACATCTTCCAGCTGATGCTCTTCCATTCTCCTCCTTTCATGGAGGTCTGAGCCAGAGGGATAGAGAGGACTTCTGCGACGTTGCGGACTGCGAAGTCGTCGGAGACCAGGTTGACCCCACCGTCTCTGCTCTTCAGGTCGAGCCCCAGGGCGAGGAGTGAGACGTCGGTCTGAGACAGTGCTCGGATGTCCCCGGTCTTGACTGCTGTTGACTTGACCATGTCGAGCGACTCCTTGGAAGGTTCGGTGACCTGCACCCTAGAGTGTATGAGGGATGACCCGACGCTGTGGTGTTTCACCTCTTCCAGCACCAGATAGGTCGTGTAATACCGACCGCTGCCTTGATACGGTATCCCGGCGTAGAAAGCCGTGGAATCGAGGACGTATGCCGGGTCAGACAATAGAGAGTGCCTTCAAAGAATGTTTCTTACCTTAGGGCTGCGGTTTCATACGTCTTTGGCGCGGTCAATAGCTCGTACGATTGGTCCGCTGGGTGAGACATTTATTTAGCTTCCCTCGTGAGGCACACCTGCTTATCTTTGAGCAGACCTGCAGAGCTTGGTAGCGTAAAGGAAGGAAGCTACATCATAATCGATGACGAGCCGTGCAAGGTGGTGAGCCGGGAGCACTTCAAGCCCGGGAAGCACGGGAGCGCCAAGGTGAGGCTGGTCGCCATCTCGCTGTTCACGGGAGCGAAGAAGAGCTACGTCTCCCCCGCCGAGTCCAGAGTCGACATACCGATGATCGACAAGAGGTCAGGTCAAGTGACCACAATCATGGACAATATGGTTCAGATCATGGACCTCCAGACGTTCGAGGTCCTTGAGACAACGAAGCCCAGCACGGAAGAGATGGCTGAACTCAACGGTGTCCTCGGACCGGGCGTCGAAGTCGAGTACTGGTCAATGCTGGGGCGGAACAGGATAATGCGGATCAAGGGCGGAAGCTGAGCCTCTGCTCCGACACCCATTGAACGGGCGTTCAAATCTGTAGGTTTAACCTCGGACCACAGGTTTCTAGGTGGTAATGAGAAACTCCACCAAGATAGTCCCTCTCGCAGCGCTTGTGGCGATTCTCGTTTCGCTGGCACCCATGGCCAGCGCCTCAACTCTGACCGTCGACTTGAATCCGCAGACACAGGTTGCTAAAGTCGACAGCCTCAGCACCACCAAGATCGTCTTCACATATCCTGCCGACTCGGTGATTGCGAAGTATCTCGAAAACGTGAGCTCGTCTAACAGCCTCAACTCGTCGTTCACCGGCGGAACTGGAGTACAGGAGCTCCAGGACAGTTTCGACGGCGAGGACAACTCCGTCGCCGTGCATAACATGACCGTAGCGTTGAGCTATTCCTCCAAAGGTAACGCCACGACCCTAGTCATCAGCAAGACGACCAATGTCACCTCCTGGGTCACCGGCGTCTTCAAGGTGGTCAATGGGACGGTGCACGCAGACCTAGGTTGGCGTGCATATGTGGTCCGCGGGCCCATGAACCTGGATATGCATGACCGCACCGTGGACATCAACATGGTTGGGTCGACAGTCCAGGACTCCCTCGCAGCCCACGCCTTCGCTCTCGGGTTCATCCTGAACGCCTTCGGCACGAGCGGCGTCTGGAATAGCCCGACGATGAACTTCACAGCGTTAAACACCCCGCTCAGCACCTGGACCAAGACCTACAATTCAGGCGCGAACACGACCACATTCACGAAGACCATAGCGGGAGAGTCGACTTTCTCAGCGTCGTTCAGCGAAAACGGTCAGGACTACACTCTGTCAGAAGTCTCTGACCCGACTGGCGTCATAGCGGTTAGCGGATACGCCAACGCCCAGGCCAACTCCTTGGTCATCGCGCCTGCCCCCGCGGCTTCGCCAAGCATCTTGGCAGCGGGCGCAGCCATAGCTATCGCGGCGGCAGCTGCAGCTGGCTACCTGTACTTCAGGTCGAGGAAGCCAGGACCTGTCGGGAGCGCCACCCTTCCAGCCTAGGCAGGGCACCCCACAGGGCTCTCTGCTCCCTTTTTGTAGTGAAGGCCCAGAGCCCGCCTCGAACGATACTCCTGCCGTGACGAAGGATATCCCAGTCGGTGGATCTTGGCGTTGTTCGAACGAGAAGACGCCTGGTTTTGTAGTCGCGACCAGACTACCTTAGATACTAGTTCGCAAGGGCAGCCCCTGCGACGATGCGAGCTTCAAAAGTGATGTTGGCGGTGCTTTTTGGTTCCATATTCTTCGGTCTCCTGATCGGATATTTTGCCTACACTAGCGCCCTCTTCCCTCCAAAGCAGGAGCCATTCGGGAACTATGCCACGGTGACATCTACCTCGTTCAACGGGACGGAACTCGCGTTCAACGTCCGCTGGAACAACGCGAGCGCCCTTCCCCTTAAGGTACAGGTCACTTCGACTGTGTCTACCGAGGTAGACTCCCCGCAGTGCATGGCGGGACTGTCTTCGGTGACGAGCGGACAGATGCTCTTTTTGCCTTTCGCGGTAAGCCCTCCGTCAGGGGGACTCAACAACGTTTACCTGTCCATTGCAGCCAAAGACCTTGTGACTGGGAACCAGTTCACCATCATGTACAACCTGAATAACATCACGGCGTCATCTTCGTTAATCACGCCCATCGGTCCCATCTG